>DAICZK010000041.1 GCA_027311185.1 Sulfuriferula sp. | reverse complement strand
GCGGCCACGATAAAGCGATTGCCTTGTTCGTGCTCGAGTATGGTGTCGAGCATAGGCATGACGCCGTGGTGCAGGCCTTCAGCCCTGAGTTGCTCGATTGCGCGCAGGGCGTGGCCGGACAATAGCAGTTTGAGCATTTCATCAAACAACCGCGACGGCGGCACGTTATCGAGCAATTCTGCATGTTCCGAGAGCGGTGCGCGCGCAGTTTCATCGATATGAAAATCGAGTTTGGCGGCGAAACGCGCAGCGCGCAACATGCGAACGGGATCCTCGCGGTAACGCGTGACCGCATCGCCGATGATGCGCAGGGTTTTATGCTGGATATCGCCGACACCGCCCTGATAATCCCAGATTTCTTCACTGCTGGGGTCGTAATAAAGTGCGTTGATGGTGAAGTCGCGTCTCTGTGCATCGGTTTCCTGGTCGCCGAAGACATTGTCGCGCACGATTCGCCCGTTGTCGTCGGTCGCGTGGCTGGTGTCGTCTTCGTTCGCAGCGCTTGCGCGGAAGGTCGAGACTTCTATCGTGTCGTTGCCGCACATGACATGAACCAGTCGAAAGCGCCGTCCTATGATGTGCGAGCGGCGAAACAAGGCATGAACCTGTTCCGGCGTTGCGTTGGTGGCAACGTCGAAATCCTTGGGCGCCTGGTTTAACAGCAAATCCCGCACTGCGCCACCGACGATAAAGGCGGCATAGCCGGATGCTTGCAGGGTGTCGGTGACTTTGAGCGCGCAAGGCGATATCTGCGCCCGGGTCAATCCGTGCTGGCTGAGCGGGAGGCGTCGCAAGCGGGTTTGCTTGCCGGAACCGGATTTTCTGCCAAAAATGCGTGCGATGAATTTTTTAATCATGAGTACCGGATTTTGTCAGGACTTGTCGTGCAAGGCAATATGTGGCCAGCCGTGGGCTTGCGCGTGGGCGTAGAGAGTGGGGTCGGCATTGACGGCTACGGGATGGCTGACTGTTTCAAGTAACGGTAAATCGTTGCGTGAGTCGCTGTAGAACCAGCTTTCGCTGAAATCGCCCAAGGCCCGTCCCTGGCTTGCCAGCCATTGGTGCAGGCGTGTGATCTTGCCTTCGCGAAAGCTCGGTACGCCGGTTACCCGTCCGGTAAATTCGCCGTCCCGCTGTTCGGGCTCGGTGGCGATCAGATGCTCGATGCCGAATGCCTGCGCGATCGGGGATGTGACGAAACTGTTGGTGGCGGTAATGATGGCGACTAGATCGGCTTCAAGTTTCGCCTGATCGACCAGACTGCGTGCGTCAGGCGTGATCATGGGATGAATTTTCTCCTGCATGAATTTACTGCGCCAGACCTCCAGTTGTGAACGCTTATGCTGGGCGAGCGGGCGTAACTGGAAATCGAGAAATTCGTGTATGTTCAAATCGCCTGTCTGGTATTGCTGAAAGAATACCCGGTTCTGGCGCTCATGAGTTTCGCGGTCGACAATGCCGCGCTCAATCAAAAATTGCCCCCACTCGTGATCCGAGTCCCCGCACAGCAATGTATTGTCCAAGTCGAATAAAATGAGTTTCATGCCGTTTACAGCGCCCAGAATTCCCACCACGGCTTGGCGGGGTCGAAGGGGCCATGAATGTAGGAGCTGTGCGGAAAGTTTTTTACCAGTATACGCAGGGTGTCGTCGCGCAATGTAGGCATACCCATGGCATCGTAGGAACGCACCATAATCGCCAGACCCAGTTCGTTGGCAGGGGCTTGCGGATAATGCACCAAGGAGTATTGCACCCGGTCGATGGCGGCAACATAAGCTTTACGGATGTAATAGTAATGGGCGATATGCACTTCGTGCAGGCCCAGCGCATCGACCAGGTATTTCATCCGCGCTATCGCGTCCGGCGTATATTTGCTATCGGGGAAGCGTGTGCTCAATTCGCGGAACGCATTAAACGAACTGATGGTGGAGCGCGGGTCGCGCTCGGTTATGTCCTGGTTGGCGATGCGCGCAAACAGGTTTGTCTCTTCGGGAAAGTTTGCCAGGCCCTTTAAATAATAAACATAATCGATATTTTCGTCTTTGGGGTGAAGCTTGATGAAGCGGTCACATGCAGCGACAGCTGATGTGGCCTCGCTGTCCTTGTAATAGGCATAGGCAACTTCAAGTTGTGCTTGCTGGGCATATTGGCTGTAAGGATAACGGGCTTCCAGCGATTCGAACAGTTTGATCGACTTTTCGTAGTTGACGGCGTGCAGTTCATGGATGGCCGCGCTATAGATTTTTTGCGCCGACCAATTTTTGGTATCATCAACAGGCTTGCTGGTGGCGCATCCGGTTAACCCAACCAGCAGTAAAACAAGTAAACTTCGTATCATGACATCATCCGAAAAACAGTTAATCGATTATACCTTAAAGCCATTCATCAACAGCGTTATCGAGGTGGAAATTCCGCGCTCAAGCGCTGGCGCGCGGTTGGATAACGCGCTCGCAGCACTATTGCCTGATTATTCGCGCAGTCGTATACAGTTGTGGATCAAACAGGCGTCGGTTGCCGTCGATGGCCGTTTGCCCAGCGTCAAGGATAAAGTATGGGGCGGCGAGAACGTCGTTATCCACCCCGAACAGCATCCCGCCGAACTGCCCGCGTTGCCGGAAGCGATAGCGCTCGACCTGATTTATGAAGATGATAGCATTCTGGTCATCAATAAACCCGCCGGGCTGGTGGTTCACCCCGGAAGCGGTAACTGGAACGGTACCTTGCTAAACGCCTTGCTCTATCACGCGCCGCAACTGACGCATATTCCGCGCGCCGGGATCGTGCACCGACTGGACAAGGATACCAGCGGTTTGCTGGTAGTCGCTAAAACTCTGGCGGCGCAAACCCATCTGGTGCGACAGATGCAGGCGCGTAGCGTCAAGCGCGTGTATCTGGCCGTCGCTTGCGGCATAATCGGTCAAAATGGCCGGGTCGATGCGCCGATCGGCCGTCATCCCGGCCAACGCACGAAAATGGCAGTCCTGGCAGGCGGGCGCGTAGCGATTACCCATTATACGATAGTAAGACGCTTTTCCGCCCATACTTTAGTGAGCTGCTCGCTGGAAACGGGTCGCACGCACCAGATACGCGTGCATATGCAGTCTATTGGTCACCCGTTGGTAGGCGATAGCGTTTACAGTCGGGCAAGGCCAGGCGATAGCGTGTGTGCGCGCCATTTCGCACGCCAGGCCCTGCATGCGACGCAGCTGGGTTTAATCCATCCGGCAAGCGGACAGCCAGTGCAATGGCAAGCCGCGCCGCCAGACGATTTCGTCGGTCTGCTCGAATGCCTCGCGCAAGAGGGCGGCGAGCATGCGGAGTAGCTGCGCGATGTGTTCCGTCACAAATACTTTTTTTCATTAAGCGAATCTATGCCCAAACATTGGATTTATCCTGACTGGCCCGTGCCATCCCGCATCAAAAGCCTGGTGACTACGCGAGCGGACGGTGTGAGCCGCGGGATCTATGCGGGATTGAATCTGGGAGATCATGTAGGCGATAGCGTCGTCGATGTTGCGCAAAATCGTACGGTTTTGCGCGAAGATCTGCCTGCCGACCCGCATTGGCTGAAACAGGTGCACGGCGCAACGGTAGCTTATGCCGATCATCTTAAAGAATTAGTCGAGGCCGATGCAGTGATCGCCAGGCGCGCGAATACGGTGCTTGCGATATTGACAGCGGATTGCCTGCCGGTGTTGTTTTGCACCGTCGATGCAACTGTCATCGCCGCCGCGCATGCCGGCTGGCGCGGCCTTGCGGCGGGCGTGCTGGAGCAGACGGTAGAGATGATGGAGCGCCCATCCAGGCAGATCATGGCTTGGCTGGGGCCGGCCATAGGCCCCCGGGCATACGAGGTAGGCGACGAAGTGCGGCGAGTTTTTGTCGCCGCCTCGCCGCAAAGCGCGGCTGCGTTCAAAGGGGCGGGCGCCGGGAAATGGCTTATGGATATCTACGCGCTTGCGCGCCTGCGCCTGCAACGGGTTGGCGTAACCCGCATTTATGGCGGCGATCTATGTACTTATACCGATGCCGAACGATTTTATTCTTACCGCCGCGACGGCGTGACAGGGCGCATGGCAAGCCTGATCTGGATGGAACCGGAGGAGGCATACATGTAGCAGGCCGGGTCATGGGAACCCATCTGGCCAAGTGATGTTTTCACCTTGCTGGTTCAATTTTCTGTACGCAGACAAGCTTTTCGGATAGACTTTCGACGGGCTATGTACCTGCGTCGATTCAAGACGTAGGGTCAACGCGCGTAACTATTTGTTAACGACTCCTCAGTCTATAATGTCGCTTTCTTGAAATGTCTTTCGATTGTCTGCCGCCAGGCGACGGCGTTTACGCCCAGGCGTATCGAGCAGATAGTACGCCACCAGCAGCAGCGTTCCGCCAAAAACGAACATGGCGATTGTGCTGCCCCAACTCGTTGCAGTGACCAGCAGCATGAGCCATATATAAAGTAGCGCGATAAAGATGATGTACATAACAATTTTGTGCCGGATGGAGAGGATGGAGCAGTGATGGAAATGAATACTACGCCTAAAGTCGGTTTCGTGTCGCTGGGTTGTCCCAAGGCTTCATCGGACTCCGAGCGAATTTTAACCGAATTGCGCGCGGAAGGTTATCTGATTGCATCGAATTATCAGGACGCCGATATTGTGGTTATCAATACCTGTGGATTTATCGATTCGGCGGTGGAAGAATCGCTCGATGCGATAGGCGAGGCCTTGGCCGAGAACGGCAGGGTGATCGTCACCGGCTGCCTGGGCGCCAACGCCGAGCTGATCAGGCAGGCGCATCCCGCTGTATTGGCGGTTACAGGGCCGCATGCGACCGAGGCGGTGATGACGGCGATACACGCGCATTTGCCGAGACTTCACGACCCTCATTTCGATCTGGTGCCGCCGCAGGGCATACGGTTGACGCCTGACCATTACGCTTACCTGAAAATCTCGGAAGGCTGTAATCACCGTTGCAGTTTTTGTATTATCCCGTCCATGCGCGGCGATCTGGTGAGCCGGCCGATAGGCGAGGTGATGCAGGAAGCGGAGCGTCTGGCCGATGCCGGGGTACGCGAGTTGCTGGTGATTTCCCAGGATACCAGCGCATACGGCGTGGATATTAAATACCGCACCGGCTTCTGGCAGGGGCGACCCCTGAAAACGCGAATGACCGAGCTTGCCGCCGCGTTGTCCGAGCTGGATGTCTGGGTGCGCCTGCATTATGTTTACCCGTATCCGCACGTTGACGAAGTAATTCCGTTGATGGCGGAGGGCAAAATTCTGCCTTATCTCGATATTCCGTTCCAGCACGCCAGTCCGCGCATTCTGAAAGCCATGAAGCGTCCGGCTGCAGCTGAAAATACGCTGGCCAGAATCCGTGCCTGGCGCGAAATCTGCCCGGAACTGGTCATACGCAGTACCTTTATTACCGGGTTTCCGGGCGAAACTGAAGCGGATTTCGAGCAGTTAATGGATTTTATCGAGGCCGCCGAGCTCGATCGGGTCGGTTGTTTTACTTATTCGGCGGTAGCGGGAGCGGCGGCCAACGCACTGCCCGACCACGTGCCAGAAGCATTGAAAGAGGAGCGTCGCGCCCGTTTGATGGAACGACAGGCCGACATTAGTGCGGAGCGACTTGAGCAGCGTATAGGGCAGACGTTGACTGTGCTGATAGACGACATTAATGCAGAGGGTGCGATAGCCCGCAGTTACGCCGACGCGCCGGAGATTGACGGTATAGTCGTGATCGAGCAGGCCGAGGGTTTGGTCGTGGGTGAGATGGTTTCAGTTAAAATCGTCGATAGCGGGGAGCACGATTTGTGGGGTGAGCTGGTTTGATTCGAGCCTGGAAACCCTGACATAGTCATGCCGGCAGGTTCGACGCACGCCTACGCGCGCCGACGAGGTCGCTTGTGCCGACGCTTAGCCGGCGGTAAAGCCGCGCGACAAGCCGCTGCGGCGGGTTTGACCGTCAGGTCCGTAAACGCTGCTCATGTTATTTGAGCCGGTCAGGACATTGAGTGCGCTTTGATTGCGGCCGAGCTGGGTATTGATCAGCAACCCATTGGTGCGATTGAATTCCTTGGCGGCACGTGTTTGCTGCAACAGTTTCTGCCAAGCCTGGTTGATCTCAGCGACAGGGTTTTGCTCCAGCCACGTCTGCATGCCTGACTCGTCCGCTGCCAGTCCGGCTGACGCGAGCGCAAGGTGGCGCCGGTGTGCTAGCGCAGCGAGATTGGATATGTATTTTGATTTCTTATCAAGAAGTTGCTGTATGTTTTTAATGTTACTTTTGACGAGTAAAGATTGCTCCTGCTCAATGACGAAGCGCAAGTTGGTCATGACCTCGTTTTCTTCGGTCAGTTGCGCCAGCAGGTTGGTCTCTAACGAGTTCATGCCTGATTGTTCTGGGATTGCAGTAAATTCTGCACCGAGCTGATGAGCTCGTTGGCTACCTTGCCTGCGTCGACCTGAAACTGGCCGTCGGAAATGGCGCGCTTGATCGCTTCGACCTTGTTGGTGTCGAAAGCGCTGCTCGTCGATATCTGTGATTGCAAAGACACCAACTGTGAGGACAAAGGCGAGAGTTTTACCGTACTCGCTGCGGGTGACTGAGGCGTAGCCGCAGCCTTGTCGGTATTCGCGGTTTTACTGGCGGCACCCGACCCCACGGACAAACTCGTGATATTTTTTATAGGGTCAGTGATTTTCATGGCGTCATCTCTTTTGGTGAAAGCCCAGAGGCTCTGAGCTACAATAGAATTGTCGGCTATTATCGTACAAACTTTAGCATAATTACGAAAAAAAGCCACACAATTCAATAACTCACTTTGACGACACCGTTCGCCTGCGCAATTCCGCTGATGACTTGACCACTGTTTACCCTGACCTGTACGACCTGCCCCGCCATGGCAGCGCCAATTGCGCGGCCATCGGCCGATACCTGGAACCCATTGCCGCTCGAAATCAGCTTGACGTTCTGTCCTTGCTGAATGGCGATCTGTTTACGTAAGGCATCGCTGCGCAAGGGAATGCCTGCCGGCAGCGAAAAGGCTGCCACCAGGCCGACGGCCTGACTGAGGTCGGTTACCACCCCGTTGGGCAGCTGGGTCAGGTCGCCGCTGACTATTCTTACCTGATTGGCGTCGATGATCTGGCCTTGCGCCAGAGGCGCTGCGCTGACGACGTAATTGCCGACGATACTCACATTGGTCTGTATGTAAACCAGCCAGGGTGAAGGCTGGGTGCAGCGCACGCCTACCGTCGTCCTGCCCCAGATGCGCCCGCCCGGCGGCAAAAAGGCTTGCATGGCGTCACAGCGGGCGAGACGGGTCTGTTCGTCCAGCGCGCCGAGCTTGATTGTTACCTGCCCGGGCAGGCCTGCAGTCTGAATATGCAGAAACTGTTCGACGGTTTGCAAAATGCTTGCGCGATCCTGTCTGGCCGGCGTATCGTCAGCAAGGCACAGCATGGGGAGCAGGCACAAAATCCAGCATAAAGCTTTCATCACATCATCCTGTTTAACAAATAATAATAGCGTCTCAACTGCATCATAAGATATACGCTGCTCGGTAAAGCTTCGAACAGAATGAAGATTGCGGGTTTATTCGGTGATTCGTTATTCGGCAACGCGACTAATATGGAGACTGTAGTGTCGGATAGTGAATCAGGCATGGGGAAGGAGGCTGGAAATGATGGGTGTTTTTGATAGCAGCATGCAGTTTCAGGAAGTTGCATTGCGCCTCAGGGAGCAGCGCCAGGAAGTGTTGGCCTCCAACATCGCCAACGCCGACACGCCTGGCTACAAGGCCAGAGATATTGATTTTAACCAGGCTCTGCAAGCGGCGCTGACGAATAATGCCAGCGATGTCGAAACTCTGGCGCAGACCTCGCCCGCCCATTTGGCCGGCATTAACGATACCAACGGTGGCGCCGCCTTGCAATATCAGACGCCATTGCAGAATAGGGCGGACGGTAATACCGTCGATATGGATACCGAGCGCAACCAATTTACCGATAACGCGTTGCGTTATGAAGCAAGTTTAACCATGCTTACCGCGCAGATAAAAAATCTGCTGGCAGTCATACAGGGATAGCGGCGATGTCTTTATTCAGTATATTCGATGTTTCAGGTTCCGCGATGAGCGCGCAGTCGCAGCGTCTGAACGTGGTGGCAAGTAACCTGGCCAATGCGGACAGCGCAACGAGTTCTACCGGTCAAGTCTATCGCGCGAAGCAGGTCGTGTTCGCCGCGGTGCCGATGGCAGGGGCCGATTCAACGGGCGTGCAGGTGGCGCAAGTGGTGGAAGATCAATCTCCGCCGCGGTTAAAGTACGATCCGCAAAATCCGCTGGCGAACGATAAAGGCTACGTCGCCATGCCCAACGTGAATGTAGTGGAAGAAATGGTGAATCTGATTTCGGCGTCGCGCTCCTATCAGACTAACGTCGACACGATGAATGCGGCTAAAACCATGTTGCAGAAAACTTTGACCCTGGGCCAGTGATAAAGTCGGGCCCCGGATCTGACGGATTATTTGAATCATCTCATTTGACGACGAGGAGAACACTATGAGCATCGTGCAAACCAATACGGTATCGCCCAGCCTGCTGGCGGCCATGAATCCGACTTCGGCGGCCGCGGCTGGTTCGACGCCCGGTTCTGCGGCGGCGACCCAAAATCAGTTCATGAATTTACTGGTCACGCAACTGCAAAACCAGGACCCGCTCAATCCCATTGACAACGCGCAGATCACTAGCCAGATGGCGCAGTTGTCCACCGTAACCGGCATAGAGCAGGTCAATACCAGTCTGCAATCGCTGTTGACCAACTATCAGTCGAGCCAGGCGCTGCAATCGTCGAGCATGATAGGAAAAAATGTCCTGGTGAACGGATCGGCGATCAATTACAGCGGTACTGCGGCCCAGTTCGGGGTCAATCTCGCCAGCGCTGCGGATACCGTCAACGTCGCGGTACTCAATTCCAGCGGGCAGCAGATCGACAGCTTTAGCGCGGGCGCGCACGCGGCCGGCGTCGTGCCTTTGCAGTGGAACGGCACAACTACCAGCGGAGCGACGGCGCCTAGCGGAAACTACAGCTTCCAGGTTACGGCCACTCAGGCCGGCCAGGCGGTGACGGCGCAGCCGCTGGCTTATGGCACGGTGTCGAGCATTGCCAATGGCCCCAGCGGCGTGCAGTTGGAGGTTGCCGGAATAGGCGCCGTCAACATGGCTAACGTCGCGCAGATTTTTTGAGTCGCTGAACATTTCAGGAGGATAACATGAGCTTCGAGTCGGGATTAAGTGGTCTGGCAGCCGCGTCGCAGGATCTGGACGTGATCGGAAATAACGTGGCCAACTCAGGTACCGTGGGTTTCAAACAATCGCAAATACAGTTTTCTGACGTATACGCCAATTCACTGTCCGGCGCGGGGGCTTCTCAAATCGGTATCGGCACCAAGGTGGCCGGCGTGGCGCAGCAATTCACCCAGGGTAATATTACCGCGACGAGTAATCCATTGGACGTGGCTATCAACGGCGGCGGATTTTTTCGCATGGATAATAACGGCGCGGTGACCTATTCGCGTAACGGCCAGTTTCAATTGAACAAGTCGGGCGATATCGTCGACACGGGCGGCGCCATACTGACCGGTTATACCGCCAACGCAAATGGGGGGCTGTCTACCGGCGCACCGGCGGATTTGCAGATCAATACCGCCAGCTTGCCGCCTAAAACGACCTCTACAGTCAATGCCTTGCTCAATTTGAATGCTGCCAGCACGGTGCCAGTCAACGCCTTCAATATCAATGACCCGACCAGCTATAACAACGCCACCTCTGTTTCGGTGTACGACAGTTTGGGGAATTCGCACACGCTGCAGACTTTTTATGTGACCACGGGTACCGGTTCGTGGAATGTCTATGCCACCTCGGATGGTGTGCCTGTCGGTTATACACCGCCCGCTGCGGCGGTACCGGTCGGTACGCTCAATTTTTCCACCAGCGGGACGGTGACCTCTGGCTCGCCCATCGCGGTGTCGCTCCCAGTCGGCACAGGCGCTGCCACCCCTTTGAATGTCAGTGTCAATTATACCGGCACGACTCAGTATGGCGCGGCGTTTAGCGTGAATTCGCTGCAACAGAACGGTTATACCTCCGGTCAGTTAAGCAGTTTCGCCGTGGGCAGCGACGGCACCATCAGCGGCAGCTATACCAACGGGCAAACTGCGACGCTGGGGCAGGTGGTACTGGCGAATTTCACCGATCCCAACGGTTTGCAGTCGATGGGCGGCAACCAGTGGGTCGCCACCGCCGCCTCCGGCCCGGCGCTGGTCGGCGCGCCGGGTTCTGCTTCGCTCGGCGTGTTGCAGTCATCCGCCACCGAGGGTTCGAACGTTGACCTGACCACCGAGCTGGTCAACATGATTACCGCACAGCGCAATTACCAGGCGAACGCGCAGACGATCAAAACTGAGGACGCGCTCACTCAGACCCTCATTAATCTGCGCTAACGAGCCATAAGGAGGTCATCGTGGACAATATGATCTATATCGCCATGACGGGGGCGACGCATTTGATGGACATGCAGGCTAATACGGCCAACAATCTGGCCAACCTGAACACGACTGGGTTTCGCGCGCAGATCGACGCCTTTCGCGCCGTGCCGATTTTAGGTAGCGCCTTGCCCACTGGCGCTTTTGTGACGGAGTCGACCGTCGGTAGCGATTTTACGCCGGGACCGATGCAGCAGACCGGGAACAGTCTCGATATCGCCGTTCAGGGCAGCGGCTGGATCGCCGTCGATACCGGTAACGGTACACAGGGCTATAC
>DAICZK010000040.1 GCA_027311185.1 Sulfuriferula sp. | reverse complement strand
CTGTATGTCGAGTCCCAGTACGGCTTCATGATACAGCAATAATAAAATGGCTACCATTTGCAGCGCGGTTTTCAATTTTCCCATCACCGACACCGCGACACTGGCCTGAGCGCCGATGTTCGCCATCCATTCACGTAGCGCCGAAATCGTAATTTCTCTGCCGATAATAATCAGCGCAATCAGGGCGTCAACGCGACCTAACTGCACCAGCACAATCAACGCCGCAACCACCATGAGCTTGTCCGCAACCGGGTCGAGGAACGCGCCGAACGCCGAAGTCTGGTTCAGCACCCGGGCAAAATAACCGTCCAGCCAATCCGTCACCGCAGCCGCTCCGAACATGACCGCAGCAACCAGATTCATTTCGCGCAAATCCAGCCCGCCGCTCGGCAAATAAAACACCGCCACCACCAAAGGGATCAGTAAAATACGTAACCAGGTCAACAAAGTTGGTACGTTAAACGGCATGATGCGAAAACCGGTGCATAACGAATCGACATTCTAACCCATGCGCCCTCCAGACTAAAGGCCACTTTGTCGCAGATGCCGTTTATTCGCTCATACGACGCTGATGCAATTCATTATATATCTGCTCGGCCAAAGCCCGGCTGATACCCGGAACCTGTGCGATTTCCTCTATACCCGCATTTTTCAGCTCACGCAGGCCGCCGAAGGTTTCCAGAATTTTTTGTCGCCGCCTGGGGCCGACTCCGGCGATGTTTTCCAGGCTAGATGATGTCCTCGCCCGCCCCCGTCGCGCGCGGTGCCCGGTAATCGCGAAACGGTGAGCTTCGTCGCGGATTTGCTGTACCAGATGCAACGCCGGATCGTCCGCCGCCAGACGCGTCGCCCGACCGTCTACCGTCACCAGCTGCTCCAGTCCAGCCTTGCGTTCCGCGCCTTTGGCGACTCCGATCAGGGCGACGTCGGTAATGCCGAGTTCGCACATCACCGCGACCGCAATGTTCAACTGACCCAGACCGCCGTCAATCAGGACCAAATCGGGAAACTGGCCGTCCGTTTGGCGGATTTTGCCATAACGTCGCGTCAGCGCGTCGCGCATCGCCGCATAGTCGTCGCCGGCGGTAATGCCGCTGATATTAAACCGCCGATATTGCCCGGGCTGCATCGCCTCCTGATCGTACACCACGCACGAAGCGACAGTCGCTTCGCCCATAGTGTGACTGATATCGAAACACTCTATGCGTTGCAGCTCGGCCATATCCAACGCGGTCTGTAACGCCGCCAGTCGCGCACTCTGCGTGGATTTCTGCGCCACCTGGCGCGCGATGGACAGCCTGGCGTTATTGACGGTCATCTGCAGCCACACTTTGCGCTCGCCGACCGGCCGCGACTGAACGGTGACTTTGTAACCGGCGCGCTCGCTTAACGTGGCCCCGATCGACTCCTGCTCGATCGCCTCAGAGACTATGATGGTCGGCGGAATATCAAAATTCAAATAATGCTGGGACAGAAAAGCGCTCAGCGCCTCCCCCGGGCTCGCGTCCTGGGCATTTTGAGGAAACAGGCTGCGGTCGCCCAAATGGCGCCCGCCCCGTATCATGAGCAGGTTCACGCAAAGCAGGCCCTGCGCGCCGACCACCGCGATCACGTCGGCGTCCATCTGGTTCTGGCTACCGACAAACTGCTTCTCGCGCACCGCTGTCAGGCTTTTGATCTGGTCGCGGTAGAGCGCGGCGGTTTCATAGGCCTGCGCCGCGGCGGCAAGCTGCATTTTCTCGCCTATCGCGTCGAGCACCTGGTTGGCCTTGCCGGACACAAACAGCATCGCGTTGTTCACGTCGGCCGCATAATCCTGCTCGCTGATAGCCCCCACGCAAGGAGCGGTGCAGCGGCGGATCTGATGCAGCAGGCAAGGACGGGAACGATGATTGAATACGCTATCCTCGCAAGTCCGCAAGCGAAATATTTTCTGCAATATATGAATGCTTTCGCGTACCGCATAAGCGTTGGGGAAAGGACCGAAACAGTGGTCCTGCCGCTGCGGCACGCCGCGAAACGAAGCCAGGCGCGGGTAGGCGTGTCCCGACAGCATCAGATACGGATAAGATTTATCGTCGCGAAACAGGATGTTGTAGCGCGGCGACAACGCCTTGATCAGGTTGTTTTCCAGTATCAAGGCTTCGGATTCGGAACGCGTGACGCTAATCTCGACGGCGCGTATCTTCCCCACCATCAAACGGATACGCGGCGACAGGTCGTTTTTCTGAAAATACGACGATACGCGCTTTTTCAGGTCTCCGGCCTTGCCTACGTACAATACCTCGGCATCCTCGCCCAGCATGCGATACACGCCGGGCAGACCGGGCAGGCTCGCAAGTAGTTCCGCGCTATCGAACATAAGCCTGACAACCGCTGTTGGCCACTATACCGTCCATCATCTTCATGCTCGCCCGATAACACCCGTATCATGCCGATCTCCGTCGCGGTCGGCGCAAATTTGCTCGAATACCGCATGGAACATCGCCGTAGTCAGCCGTCGCGTCTGAGTATTGTATCGGCTGCAATGATAACTGTCGTACAGCCTGCCGCCCTGCTCCAGCGCATGCACGGCGCCGTGCGCAAAGCGATGCGCCGCGGGCGCCATATCCAGGCCGCGCAATACTGCGGCGTGCGCCACGGCGCCCAGCGCCAGGATGCTCGGCACCGCCGGCAAGGCCCGGATCTCGGCGGCGAGAAAACCATTACATTGCCGCACTTCGGCCGTTTCAGGCTTGTTCGCGGGCGGCAGGCACTTCACCGCGTTGGTGATGCGGCAACCACGCAGCAGCAGCCCGTCGTCGGCGGCAACCGACTGCGGCTGGCTGGCAAAACCGAACTGGTATAAAGTCTGATACAGCAGAATCCCGGCATGATCGCCGGTGAACGGGCGACCCGTGCGGTTGGCGCCATGCAGACCGGGCGCCAGCCCGACAATGAGCAGCCATGCTCGCTCGTCGCCGAATGCAGGTACAGGACGCGCGTAATAATCGGAGTGATCGGCCCGCACCTGCGCCAGGAAACCCGCCAGACGCGGGCACGCCACACAGTCCATGGCAAAAACCGCGCTCATTGCGTTCCGCTCAGTCCGCAACGGTTACTGGCGTCCTCTGCCCATAGCTCGCCGCTATCGTGACCGAGCGCCGCCACCGCATGCACGGCCGCCACATAACGCGCCTGCTCGCGCAACGCGGTCATGCCCGGCGGATGAGGCTGACCGTGCAAACGCGCCATGCGCGCGATGGTCAGCGCTGGTTTCTGCCAGGTCAGCCCCCGCAATACTTCATCCGCAGCGAGCGGGTTATTACACACCAGCACCATATCGCAACCGGCATCGAGCGCTGCCTGCGCGCGCTGGATCATATTGCCCGCGACCCCGGCTCCCTCCATCGACAGGTCGTCGCTGAAAATCACGCCATCGAAACCCAGCCGCTGGCGCAAAATATCTTGCAACCAATAAGCGGAAAATCCGGCCGGCAGGCTGTCGACGGCCGGATAAATCACGTGCGCAGGCATCATGCCCGGCATGCCGTCCGCAACCAGGCGCGCGAATGGGATCAGATCGGCCTCCTCGATCTCGCGCAGACTGCGGCTGTCGACCGGAACGGCAAGATGCGAATCGGCGCGCACATAGCCGTGGCCGGGGAAATGTTTGCCCACGCCGCCCATGCCCGCCGCTTTCAAACCGGTCAGCAACGCATGCGCAAGATCGGCAACCACCTCGGGCTGCGCATGAAACGCCCTGTCGCCGATCACCGCAGAGGCGCCGTAATCCAGATCCAGCACCGGCGCAAAACTCAGGTCCACGCCATGCGCGCGCAATTCCGCCCCCAGCACGTAACCGCAATCCTGCGCCAGATGCCGGGCCTGCGTCGGATTGCGTTGCCATATCTGCCCCAATGCGCGCATCGGCGGCAGCAACGTGAAGCCCTCGCGAAAACGCTGCACGCGCCCGCCCTCCTGATCGGCAGCAATCAGCAAGGCCGGTGAGCGCAAGGCATGGATTTCCACGGTCAGCGCGATCAGTTGATCCGGCGACCGGTAATTGCGCGCAAACAGGATCACGCCGCCCACCAAGGGGTGCCGCAAGCGCTGCCTGTCCTCGTCCGTCAGCGCAAGCCCCGACACATCGACCATAACCGGCCCCAGACTCATACCCGTCCCTCCAGAACCACAAATGCCGCGACCATGTCCGTTTCGTCGGTGATCGACAAATGGCTGGCCCCGATCCCGCGCGCCGTCAGCCAGTCTTGCAGATCCGGCGCGAATTCGAATTGCGGTCGACCCAGCCCATCATGAATAACCGCGATGTTGGTCAGCGCGACCGGTGCGCGCAACCCCGTCCCCGCGGCTTTCGCAAAAGCCTCCTTGGCGGCGAAACGCTTGGCCAGCAAGCGCGCAGGTGCTCGGTGCGTGGCAAAAGCCGATAATTCACCGGACGTCAGCAACCTCTGTGCGGCGCGCTCGCCATGACGCGCGAGCAGTCCCGCCATGCGGGCAATGTTGACGATGTCTGTGCCTATGCCATAAATCACACGCTCACCCTGACTTTCATCCCGCACGCTTCGATACGCGCGCCATACTCGGTCAGCCAGGCATCCGGCAACGCCGCCAGCCGCGGCGCCGCCGTCTGCATGGAAGGGCGTGCGAGGCCGTATAACAACACACCTTGCACGGCAACGCCACGCGCGACGAGCAGGCGAATAAAATCGAGATAGGCGGACTGCTCCGCAGCGCTGGGTGGCTCGCCGTCCAACGCAAACACACAGGTCTGCAACCAGGTCGAACACAGGCCGACCGCCGCCTCAAGATTGGCCAATACGCGCTGCGGCGTCGTCTCCGTGTCGTTGATACGCCGCAATCCTGCCCGCGTGGCGCTGTCAAGCTTGAACCAGACTTCGCCGCCCAGCTCCGCCATCTGACGTAAACCGGCCTGCACCGCAGGCTTGTCGATCAAGCTGCCGTTGCTGATCAGGATCAGCTTGATCTTGCCGATCAAATCGAACCGCGCCATCACTCGCCCGATCACGCCAATCACTTCGGCAAATTCGCGCGCGCTGGTCGGTTCGCCATTGCCCGCCAGCGCAATATCGCGCAAATGGCGCGCCGACTCGGGCACATGCGCCTGCATAAAATCGCCGTGCAGCAATTCAGTCAGGAACTCCGCCAGTTCCCGCTCCAGCAGCGCCAGATCGATTGCCGGCGCAGCACCGCGCTGCAAATCGGGCACCTGACAATATATGCAACGCCAATTACAGGCATTGTTCGGATTCAGGTTAATGCCCACCGACACGCCGCCGGTGCGCCGCGACACGACGGGATAGACGTAAGTCATCCCAACCGCATCACAGGGATGTTGCGTGACTGACAATGTCAATTCGGAGGTATTCAAATAAGCGCCCTATTAGACGAAGCGGCCGCCAAACACGCGGGGATTGCAGCGACTTTCGAGCAAGAAAGCATACTATGCAGGCCGCGATAAGTCAAAAATCGCGTCGGGTAGCCTGACGCACGAATCAGGCCTGAAACGCTGCTCCGGTAGATTGGCCGAGCAACTGCTTGCTTAAATATGTCCCTGAGGTCTGTCTTCAAACGCAATGATAAACCGGCTCGTGGCACTGCACTAATTCTGGAAAAAAATAGCCCATTGTCGGGATGCGACCATAACGGCCCGCAAGAACCGGAAAACCGAGCGCAGTCCTCACATTACAACAATAGGAAATACACATTACACCGAATGCAAGTCATTAATTTATAATACAATCTATGCCTTAATATGATATCTTGGCCCCATTCGATTACGGTATCGTTCTGACAAACGACTTGTTGTTTCGCAATGCTTCAGAAAGGATAAACGATGGAAAATGACACCAGGAAGCTGACTATTTTACAAATCAACGATACGCACGGTTATCTCGATACACACCAGGAAATGTTTTGGGACGCGCTTGGGGTACGACATGAGCGGATCGGCGGTTATGCCCGCATGAGCGGTTATTTTAAACAGGTAAGGGAGGAATGCGGCGCAACTGCTGTCATTGCGCTCGATAACGGTGATACGCTCCACGGGACATATCCGGCTGTGTACTCCGCGGGTTCGGCGTTTATTGAGCCGCTTAATTTACTTGGGCTGGATGCATGGACCGTGCATTGGGATTTTGTATTCGGCACGGCCAAACTGCAGGAAATTGCCAACAAGCTGTGTTATCCGTTACTCGCCTGCAACTGTCATCGTAAAGATACCGACGAAACACCGTTTATGCCAACTTTGACGTTACAACGAGGTGGAATAAAAGTGGGGATCATCGGTATCGCCGCCTATATCATCGATAAAAATTTCCCGCCTCAATTCAGCGAGGGCTTGTATTTTACGCTGGGCAAAGAAGAGTTGCCAAGGCATATCAAGCGCTTGCGCGAACAAGATAACGTGGAGCTTATCATCGTACTCTCGCATCTGGGTTTCCCCCAGGATTGCAAATTGGCCGACGAAGTTGACGGTATCGATATCCTGTTGAGCGGACATACCCATAATCGCATGTATCAACCTGTGACAATAAACGGCGCCACGATTATTCAGTCGGGGTGTCACGCTTCGTTCATAGGTCGTCTCGATGTGACGTTAACCAAGAATAAAATCACCCAAATCGAGCATCGGCTAGTCAAATTGGATGACAGCATCGAATCCGATCCAGCGATGCAAGCGCTGGTGGACGGCATTTATGCGCCATATCGGGCGATGCTCGATGAAACGGTGGGAGCAACCCTGACCGATCTGAATCGTTATACTATGCTCGAATCGACGATGGATAATCTGTTGCTCGATGCAGTCGCCCAGGCTTCCGGAACCGAAATCGCCTTTTCCAACGGGTGGCGATACGGCGCTCCGATACCGGCCGGCCCCGTAACTGTAAACGATTTATGGAATATCATTCCGACCGATCCGACTGTGGAGACTGTGGAAATGACCGGTGCCGAATTATGGGCCATGATGGAAGAAAATTTAGAAATGACATTTTCGCCAGATGCTTACAAACAAATGGGCGGTTATGTAAAACGCTGTCGGGGAGTGACTATTTGTTTCAAAATGGAAAATCCGGCGGGAAGCAGGATACAAGAATTTTTTGCCGAAGGCTCGCGGCTGGATCAGGCCGCCATTTATAAGGTAGCCTTTGTCAGCGAGCAGGGCGTTCCGAAAAAATACGGCAGTAACCGGCATAAAACCGGCATCCAGGCCATCGATGCGCTGAAACGCTATTTTTCCGGAAATCGTACGGTAACGGCGGAATTAAGGAATACAGTTATTGCCGTTTAGCCCGATCTTTTCATAAATTCGCGTGATGATCGCGCAGAATTTTGTTTCGTAGTTTGTTTCGTAGGGAGATTTTGTGAAGGCGTGGTGTAGTTATTCATACAGCCAACTAACCTGAAGTTCATGCACAAGGCTGGCGGAGACTAGTTTGAAACCTTCATCCAGTACCAGCAGAGGTTCACGTACGGTATCGACGATGGGCGGTTTCAAACGCGCGCTGTTACAACTATGCAGACAGCGGAAGTCGTTGACTACCCTGCCAGCAGCATCCACGGCACGCCAAAGCTGGCCGCCAAGAAACACGCTTGGAGCAAACCATCAACGCCACTCATGGCGGATGGCTTCGGATGATGTGCCTGCTCATAGGCAGCGATCAAATCTCCAAGCATGGCCGCCAATCCTGCCAAAGGATGTGATTCATCAGCACCGCCAGCCTCCAGCACCGCATCAAGCGACTCAACCAAAGCCAGATATTCGGTTTCTGTTGTGGGTGGCGTTAACAAGGGGGTGATATAACCCCAATTTGCAAAAGTGACGTCCAAGCGTGCATTCATTTCAAATCTCCTTTGTCGTATTCCTTGTGCGTCAGAACGGCGCACACAAATACCCGTCCAAAATTAGCGATGTGGCCATTCCCGGCATGAAGGCTCAACATGCGCGGCATGAAGCGCGTAATGCTTGTCAAATGTTGCGTGGCAAAACATTGCCGGATAAGACATTCGATTTCTGCTCGCTCGGCAGGCGCATCTTCACGTAAAATTAATGAAGCATTTTGAGGGGGTTGTGCCAAAGAATCCATGTCTGTATTGGTAAAAACACTATTAATGCTTTACTACAATGCAAACAGCATGCCAGATTGAAATTTTAATATTTATTCAATATAAATCAATGTATTAAATGCAATATGCTTTTGCATCTCCGGCATTAATCCTGCAAAAATAAGTAGATCTGCAATGTGTGCATACGAAATTTGCAGTATAGGGCTGGCGGCAAGCCATCTTATTTATGGCAGTCGTAATCCGGCGCACTGTCTAACACATGACCAGCACCCACCCACAATAGCACATCGATTTTTGTATGAATGTTGCACAGCGATACATAGCCTATTGCGCCCGGCGTGTCGGCTACAAATCGCATCACGGCCTCTTCCGAGGACAATACGAAAGTGGGTGAAATACCATGGAAATATTGATCGTTCCAATAAGCCGCCATTTCGTTAGGCGTCGCGCCTAATACCGCCTGAGAAAAAACCAGACGCAGTGGATTTGTGACCGGCAAATTCACTGCATGGATGCGACTGCCGTCTTGCCAAAATAGTTTTTTACGTTTGAAAATGCGCACTAAATCTTCTTTTTTTAATTCATTGGTATGTCCAGCGTAAGCCACCACCGCAATAGGCTCATCGGTTGCCCAGGAGATTAATGGACATATCATCAAGCTGGCTAATAGACAGCTCTGCACAGTATAAATTCGCAACATTAGAACAAAAGCGCAATTGACGTTAAAAATCCATCCGTCACCCATGGTTGATTTTGTGTTGCGTGACTGACTTCAGCTTTCAACAATGTGCCGGGTGTTAACCGAAATGCGACACCGGCCAAGAATAGGTTAACACTTGCTTGTAAGACGGGTCTGTCATAATATTCATAGCGGCTGATGGCATACCAACGGTTGGAAAGAGGGATAACTCCTTGAACATATAGCCCGCTCTCATTATATAAACCGCCTAAACCAGAGGAGCGATACGCCAATTCCGCACTAATTTCATATCCATTGCGCGACCAGTAGTAATCCAGTCCCAACAATTCTTTATGTGGTTCGAACGTAGTGTTTTGCTGATCAAATTCAGCAAAAGAAACGCCCAACTCGGAGTCGTCATTGACCGAAATGATGGCATGCATGCCGCGCGCATCATTAAACGGTTCAACATTAGGCGCGGTTCCCCAATCCGTCTGACTGGATGCATAGCCACTATAATCTACTTCTTTACCCAATGCCGGCACCGTACCAAACACCATGCCACCTGTTACATTGGTAGGAAACATATACTCTGTTATCAATGGACGTGAAGTCGTCCATTCCAAAGGTGAGGCATGAATCACATTCCATCGTCCAATGGGCGTCAGAAATTTGCCTGCGCGAAAATTCAATTTATCCGAATACATGTAATCAGCGTATAAGCGCTCAAGATCCACAGATGCGTGCTGAGTAATATTGCTGCCTTGATCCAGCGTCAGTAATTGCTGAAAATCAAGCTCGGAAAAAAACCTTAATTTCCCTTCGCCTTCCCAGTGCATCAATAAACTGAAATCGTTCAATCCAAACTCGCGTGACTGTGGTTGGCTTAAATCTGCTCTGTTTCCTACGGTAGCATAACCTCCAATTTTAAAACCCGTTCCCGGTATTTCCAATCCACTACCGGGCCAATATTCATTCTCACTGCTCACGGTTGTATTGGTCACATCGTCTGACCATGCAAAATGCGGCGCGGCAGAAAACAAAATCAATGTATAAATCCACTTTCTTAATGAGATCACGGCAGTGATGTTGTAAAAAAAATGGTATTGTGCCACACAAGTAAAATATTCAACTCAACAATTTATGAAATGTAATGAGATTATCGCTAAAATTTCACGCATAATTCTGCGATAATTTACATCTAGGAGCCTGTCTGATTTAATTCGCCGTGCGTCTTGCGACCGGAAAACGATGGCTGCAAGGCGCAAAGCTTGCGAATAGTTATTCTATTCGCAAGCTTTGCAACGCCGCAGACGCGTTTTCCGGTCACAACCCGGAGGGCCGGACGGCTAGGGGGCACATTGCGGCGTTGCGAGCCGCTGGTTGTGAACGGCACAACGGCGCGTCCCGCGCCTTGCACTGCACCCCGCAGCAGTCCGGCGCGGGACGAATTAAGTCAGACAGGCTCCTAGGACACACATCGGCCAATGCCATCCTTTGAGCCGTGCTTATCTGGTTGTCACACACACCTGCTAGATGTAGTGGTCTTTTATTTCGCGGAGTAGACCTCGGTATAGGTTTGTGCGGTGACATCACCAGCGATGCCGAACTAGGAACGAAACGCGTTGCATGGATAGAAGCGAAAGGCGAATTCGTTGAGATACACCTGTAGATGCTGCGGGCTGACACCATGGTGAGTACCACGCAGCCAAGTTTTGAGGTTGGAGAAGACAAGATGAATGATGGGCAGGAAGGTTTCAGCGACTTGCGCAACGCCCCTTTCCGTGACGGCGGTGTGAAGATAGTTTTGCTTGGAAAGACCGCCGTAGCTGCTCCAGTCGTCGGTGATAATCGTTGTGCTGGGTGCCACGGTGTTTTCGATGAAACCGCCCAACGACTTGGCGCTTCGATCTGGGACCACGGCAAGCCGAAAGCGACCGCCATAGCGGCCCGTCTTCCGTTTATTGAGACTGCTACCACGCTTACGCTGTCGCGCCCCAACGACATTGCCAGCGGTAAGGCTCGTATCGCAATGGCACTTCCGGCAACGGAGAACGCTTGGATGTGTAGAGATGCGGTAAGGCTCTCCGGATGTGCCGCAACGAGGACAGACGAACCCATTGCTCCAGCGAGCATGTTCAAGATAGGCCGCGCACGCTGCTTCATCCGGAATCAGGCGCTGAAACTCCGGCAGCGAGCGAGGAAACGGCAAATTGCCTCGCTAAAGCACATCGATTGCCACAATAACCCCAAGTTAATTCGATTACTCAACATACTACCGGTAGTGGGAGTATGTGACAACCGGATAAGCCCGCTTTGACCATACGCAAAACACTTTTGCTTGCATTTTTACTTGCCAGCTTACTGCCTTCGATACTGCTTACCTATTTGGCTTTTCACATTGCCAGCAATGCAATGCGCGAACAAATCGAACAAAGCTTACGCGCTCAAGCAACTACCGTATCGCAAGATATTGATAAAATACTGTTTGAGCGATTGCAGAACGCCCAGACATGGCGTTATCT
>DAICZK010000003.1 GCA_027311185.1 Sulfuriferula sp. | reverse complement strand
GCCAATGAGCAGGAATCCCAGCATCGATGGCAGTTTCCAGGTGCGAAATAGCGCCGATACGAGGACGGACGCCGCCAGCAATACGATGATCAGGCCTAGGGTAGAGTGCATAGCCTCAAGATTAGAGGCTGGCGCGGATTGCTGCAAGTAGCGCGCGTGTTTTTACGCATAATCGAGGTGGTTCCGGTCTTGGGCGTGGCGGGCGAACTAATCGAGGCCGTTATGGGGTAGAATAAGCGTTCCCCCAGGATGCCGAACAATCATGACAGACTCATTGCAAGTTAAATTCGATCCAGTCGCGGCACTCGATCTCGCGCGACGCGTATTGACCATAGAAGCGGAAGCAGTCTCGGCGATGCGTGATCGGCTCGATAGCAGTTTTACCGAGGCCATGGCGCTGATTCTAAGTTGTCGCGGTCGGGTGGTGGTGAGCGGCATGGGCAAGTCCGGGCACATCGGCAACAAAATTGCCTCCACCCTGGCGAGCACCGGCACGCCAGCATTTTTTGTTCATCCAGGCGAGGCGAGTCACGGCGACTTGGGGATGATTACTCACGAAGATGTCTGTATTGCGTTGTCGCATTCGGGAGAGAGTGCGGAATTGACAGCGATTGTGCCGCTGATCAAGCGGCGCGGCGCGCGTCTGATCGCGATTACCGGCAATACCAGGTCAACTCTGGCGCGCGAAGCCGATGTGCATCTTGACGCCAGCGTGGCACAGGAAGCCTGCCCGCTGAATCTGGCGCCGACGGCAAGCACCACGGCGGCTCTCGCGCTAGGCGACGCGTTGGCGATTGCGTTGCTCGAAGCTCGCGGTTTCGGTACCGAGGATTTTGCGCTGACGCATCCGGGCGGTTCATTGGGGCGTCGCTTGTTGATTCATGTGCGCGATATCATGCATCAGGGGGAGCGTTTGCCCAAGGTCTCGGTCGACGCGCTGCTGCCGCTCGCGCTGCTTGAAATGACGCGCAAGGGACTGGGGATGACGGCCGTGGTGGACGATGAAGACCGTCTGCTGGGGGTGATTACCGACGGCGACTTGCGTCGTATTCTGGAAAAAGCCGTCGATGTGCGCCTGACTGGCGTGCGCGAGGTGATGACCGCGACGCCGCGCTGTATCGGCCCCGAGCAATTGGCAGTGGTCGCGGTAGAAAACATGCAAAGCCACAATATCAACGGTTTGCTGGTTGTGGACGATAAACATATATTGATCGGTGCGCTCAACATGCTAGACCTTTTGCGCGCGGGAGTTGTTTAATTGAACAGCAGTATTGAGGTTTTTTTACTATGAATTCAGCTTATCAGCGCGCGTTACCGATCAAGCTTGCCATTTTCGATATCGATGGCGTGATGACCGACGGCAGTCTGTTTTTGGGCGACGACGGCCAGGAATACAAGGCGTTTAATTCGCTGGACGGACACGGCTTGAAGATGCTCAAACAAACGGGCGTCGAACTCGCGATCATTACCGGTCGCCAATCGCAAGTCGTTGTCCATCGAGTCAACAATCTCGGCATTACTCATGTTTACCAGGGCATCGGCAAAAAGCTCGAGGCCTATCAGCATTTGCTGGAGGCACTGGATTTACAGCCCGAGCAAACGGCCTATATGGGCGACGATGTGGTCGATCTGCCCGTTATGGTCAGGTGCGGTCTGTCCATCAGTGTGCCCGCAGCGCCCTGTGAAGTGCAACAGTACGCGCATCTGGTGACGGGCCGCGAGGCCGGGCGTGGCGCAGTTCGTGAAGCGTGCGAATTCATCATGAAGGCCCAGGGCCATTACGCCGCCATGCTGGCAGAATATGTCAAATGAGCAACCGTCCGCTGTACTGGTTCCCATTGGCCATTATCGCGTTGCTGGCGGGATTGAGCATGTGGCTGCAATACACGATACAAAGTCACAAGTTGGGTTTTCTAACGTCGGACACGCGTATCATCGATTACATGATCGAGGACTTCAAGGTTACGCGTACCAATCTGGCTGGTCAGGTCATCTACACCCTGAATGCCAAGTTTGCCGAGCACTTTCTCGACAATGACACCGCGCAATTGACCACGCCGCGTCTGGTTGCGCACGATGAGCAGCAAGGCACCGTGGATATACGTTCGAAGCAGGCTTTTGTAACTTCCAAGGGAAAACAGGTGAATTTTATCGATAATGTGGTGCTGGTTCGGGATCTCCATGACGGGCAGGGACCGTTGGTTCTGACCACTGATTATCTGGAGGCATTTCCGGATCAGCAATTGATGCGTACCAGTCATCCGGTCCAAATACGGGGCAATTTCTTACAAATAGCTGCGGGTGGGTTAGAATTGAACAATCGAACTCAAACCATGCAGCTATCCAATCGTGTAAAAGCGCGTTATGAACCTACTCATTAAATCCCTCGCTCTCGCGCTCGGATTGTCGTTATTGATTCCGGCAGCGTTTGCCGAGCAGGCCGATCGCACCAAGCCGGTGAATATTGAGGCCAATCGCGTCGATATGGACGATCTGCACAAGGTAGGCGTGTATCAGGGCAACGTGATTCTGACGCAAGGCACGTTATTGCTGCGGGCAGATAAAGTCGAAGTGCATCAGGACAAGGATGGTTTCAGCACGGCGGTTGCTTTTGGTAATCCCGTGTATTTCCGGCAAAAGCAGGACGGCAGCGACGAGTATATCGAGGCTTACGCTGACCGTATCGATATGGACAATAAAAACAACACGGTATTATTGACAGGAGATGCCAGACTGAAAAAAGGCGCCGACGAGTTGCACGCGAAAACGGTGTTTTACAATACCGTGACCGAGGCTTTCTGGGCTAAAAACGATGAAAATGCGCCCATTGGCCAGCATGCGGGAACTAACCGCGTGCATACTTCCATTTATCCTCAAAAGACCAACCCGGCTCCGGGCGTTGCTCCCGCCGATAGCGCGACGCCGCGGCTACAGCCCACTGCAGCGTTGCCAGCTAGCGCACCATAGCCGACCATGAGCGAACTCAGAGCAATTCATCTGAAAAAGAGTTATCAGTCGCGCCTGGTGGTCAAGGACGTATCGATCAGCGTGTGCAGCGGTGAGGTTGTGGGTTTGTTGGGCCCGAACGGCGCGGGCAAAACGACGTGTTTTTACATGATAGTCGGTCTGGTAAAGCTGGATGGGGGAGAAATCCAGCTCGACGAACAGGATCTTGGCCGGATGCCGATTCATAAGCGTGCCGACCTGGGGTTGAGCTATCTGCCGCAGGAGGCGTCGATTTTTCGTAAATTGACCGTTGCGCAGAACATAAGCGCGATTCTGGAGTTAAAGGATTATAACGAAGACGAGCGCGAGCGGCACTTGAACAATCTGCTGGTGGACTTGAATATCCAGCATTTGGCCGAGGCCTCGGCGACCAGCTTGTCGGGTGGCGAGCGGCGGCGCGTCGAGATTGCGCGGGCTCTGGCGATGAATCCGCGCTTTGTTCTGCTCGACGAACCATTTGCCGGGATAGACCCGATTGCAGTGATCGATATTCAGAAATTGATTCGGTTTCTGACCGAACGCGGGATTGGTATTCTGATTACCGACCATAATGTCCGGGAAACTTTGGGGATTTGCGACAGGGCTTATATTATTAATGACGGTACCGTTCTGGCGGCTGGTCAGCCTGAAGACCTTATTGATAATGAAAACGTGCGGAGAGTCTATCTGGGCGAGCACTTTCGTCTTTAAATAAATATATGAAACAAGGCCTACAACTTAAACTCAGCCAGCATCTTACCCTGACGCCGCAATTGCAGCAGTCAATACGTTTGCTGCAACTGTCGACACTGGAAATGAATCAGGAGCTGGAGCTCATCGTTCAGAGCAACCCATTGCTGGAACGGGTGGATACGATGGACGATGGCGAAGTGCGGGTGACGGAGTATGAAACCGCAACGGTTGACAAGGAAAACACCGAGGCGCCGCCTGCGACAGAAAGCGCACCTGCGGAGCTGACCGAAATGGATTGGAATGAATCGCCTGCGTATAATCAGAGTGATGAGGACAGCGATGAGGATTTCGAGCCGCAATCCTCCCAGGATACGACCAGTTTGCGCGAGCACATGGTCTGGCAATTGAATCTTACCTGTTTGCAGGAACGCGACAAGCAACTGGTACTGCTGTTGATTGACGCGCTTGACGACAGCGGCTATCTGACCCAGAGTCTCGACGACATTGCGGAAATGCTGCCTGACGAGTTGGATGTCGGGCTGGACGACTTGCAAATCGCGCTCAAGTATTTGCAAAGCCTTGATCCTCTGGGCGTCGGCGCGCGCGATCTGGCCGAGTGTCTGAGTCTGCAGTTGCAGTCCGTGGCGGAGCATACGCCTCATCTGGCACTCGCCAAAGAGCTGGTTCGACATGAACTGAGCGCTCTGGGCGCGCGCGATTACGCCGGTCTCAAACGTCGGCTGCACTGCGACGATGAAGCGCTGCGCGGCGCGCGCGAACTGGTGACTCACCTCAACCCTCGGCCCGGCGAAGCGTTTGGCGGCAGCGACACGCGCTATATCGTCCCCGACGTTATCGTCAGGAAAATCAAGGGGGCATGGGTGGCTGGACTTAATCCAGATGCCATGCCCAAGCTGCGTATCAACCAGATGTATGCGGATATCCTGTCGCGCAATCGTGATGCCAATCACCAGCAGCTTGCAGGACAGCTGCAGGAGGCCAAATGGCTGATCAAAAACATCCTGCAGCGATTCGACACCATTTTGCGTGTCACGCAGAGTATAGTGGATAGGCAAAAGCACTTTTTCGAACATGGCGAAGTAGCGATGCGCCCATTGGTATTGCGTGAAATCGCCGATGTGGTGGAGCTGCATGAATCCACCGTGTCGCGAGTCACAACGCAGAAATTCATGATGACGCCGCGCGGCATATTCGAATTGAAATATTTTTTTGGCAGTCACGTTAATACCGATGCCGGCGGCGCTTGCTCGGCGACTGCGATTCGTGCGTTAATTAAACAACTGGTTGCAGCAGAAAATATAAAAAAACCGCTATCCGATGGGCAGATTGCGGAAGTTCTCGGTCAACAGGGCATAGTTGTTGCCCGGCGTACGATTGCCAAATACCGGGAATCTTTGCAAATTCCGCCCGCTAACCAGCGCAAAGCGCTATAACCTGCAAATGAAAGGCAATATCATGAACCTAACGATTACCGGCCATCATCTGGAGATCACCCCCGCTATTCGCGACTATGTCATTTCCAAAATTGACCGTATCAAGCGTCATTTCGACCATGTGATCGACATCGGCGTGATTATGACAGTCGAAAAACTCCGGCATACGGTAGAAGCCAACGTGCATTTGAGCGGTAAGGATATTTTCGTTCAGGCGGACGATGCCGATATGTACGCGGCCATCGACAGTCTCGCCGACAAGCTGGATAGGCAGATCGGGAAATACAAGGAAAAACACAGTCAGTCGCACAAGACCCATGGCGGAATCAAGCACCAGCCAGTCGTCAGCGAGGAATAACATTCGCCCTTGCGTAGCCGGCAATTGCGCAGCACGTCCGGCCTCTTCGTAAATTAGCCCCGAGATTTCGCAATGAACCGGATAGCCCCCTTACTCCCTGTTTCGCATATACTTCTGGATTTGGAGATAGGAAACAAGCGGCGGCTGTTCGAGTACCTGGGGCAACTGTTCGGCAAAGAACTGGGCGTCGCACCGGACCTGATCCTTGAGAGTCTGCTTGCTCGGGAAAAGCTCGGTTCGACAGGGCTGGGCCAGGGTGTCGCGGTGCCGCACGGGCGCATCAAGGGTTTGAAAGCGGCTACGGGCGTGTTGATCCGGCTCAGCCCGGCCATCGATTTCGATGCGCCTGATCAGCTCGCGGTCAACCTGGTTCTCGTATTGTTCGTACCGGCGCAGGCGACTGACCTGCATCTGCAGATATTGGGCGAGTTGGCGCAATTATTTGGCGACAAAACCTTGCGTCGCGAGTTGCTGGTCGCCGACGTTGGTCAAAGTGCGCTGGATCTGATTCGTAATTGGCAGCCCTGGTTTGATCATGAATAATTCCATTTCTGTTAATCGTATGTTTACCGCGCTGGCGCAGACACTGGCGTTGAGCTGGGTGTCCGGGCACGCGGGTGGAGACAAGCAGTTGCGCGGCGATACGGTGCAAAAACCCTCGCTCGCCCTGATCGGTCACCTCAATTTTGTCCATCCCAACCGCGTTCAGGTACTGGGCTGCGCAGAGATGGATTATCTGGGCCAACTCGGCGCCGACGCGTTGATGCTGGCGATCGAAAATCTGTTTTCCACCGAACTCGCAGCCGTCATCGTCGCAAACGGCGAGATCGTGCCCGACCCTTTGCTCGCCGCTTCGCAGCGCTCCAACACGCCTTTATTTACCTCGCCGCAAGCGAGCCCGGAACTGATGGTGGTGTTGTCGCACTATCTGGCCAACGCGCTGGCCGAGTCGACCAGCGTGCATGGCGTCATGCTGGAGGTGAATGGCATTGGCGTCATGCTGACCGGCGAGTCGTCGACCGGAAAGAGCGAGCTTGCGCTCGAATTGCTGACACGAGGCCACCGTTTTGTCGCCGACGATGTGGTAGACCTGTACAAAACCGCACCCGACACGCTGTCCGCGCAAAGCCCGACCCTGTTGCAGGATTTTCTCGAAGTGCGCGGTTTGGGCATATTGAACATCCGCGCGCTATTTGGCGAGCTGGCCATAAAAATGAAGAAAAACCTCAAACTCATCGTGCATCTCAAGTCGCCCGTTGATGCCTCGCAAGAGAGCGTTTCGCGTCTGGACATGCACGCGTCGAACGAGACGATACTCGGCGTGGATATCCCCAAAGTGCGGATTCCCGTGGCGGTGGGGCGCAACCTCGCGGTGCTGGTCGAAGTGGCGACGCGCAACCACATTTTGCGTATGCGCGGCGTGAACAACGCAGAGGAATTCATCGCGCGGCAGCACAAAATGATTCAGGCTGGCGAATAAGGCGCCCGGAGCCGTTTATGTCCATGTTATTCGTTAATTCCCCTTCGACGCTCAACGAGATGCAATTAGTGCTCATCAGCGGTCTGTCTGGCTCGGGCAAAACCATCGCCTTACATGTGCTCGAAGACGCGGGTTATTACTGCGTTGATAATCTGCCCGCCAGCCTGCTCGAAGAAACCCTGGTATTTCTGGCCGGTCGCGGCGATCTGCATGTAGCGATCAGCATCGACGCGCGCAGCGGCGATTCGCATCAGCGTTTGCCCGGCATGGTGCAACAATTGCGCCAGCAGGTGGACTTGCGTCTGTTGTATCTGGAATCGAAAACGGAAACTCTGGTGCGGCGTTTTTCCGAAAGCCGTCGCCGCCACCCGTTGAGCAATGTGCGCCGCGCACTGCATGAAGCCATTTTGCTTGAGCGCGAGCTGCTCGATCCTATCGCGCAGCTCGCGCATCGCATCGACACCAGCGATCTTTCGCCGGCCACGCTGCGCCGCTGGATTAATGACATTGCGGTATTGGGTAACCGGCGCCTGACCCTGTTGTTTGCGTCCTTCGGGTTCAAGCATGGCATTCCGCTCGACGCCGATCTGGTATTCGATGTCCGATGCCTGCCCAATCCGCATTACGATCCCGTATTACGCCCACAGACCGGGCGGGATCGCGCAGTCATCGAGTTCCTGGAAAAAAGCCCGGAAGTCTCGGAAATGATGGCAGACATCCGGCACTATGTCAGCAAATGGCTACCTTGCTTCGTTCGCGACAATCGCGCATATCTCACGGTTGCAATCGGTTGCACCGGGGGGCAGCACCGTTCGGTTTATATCAGCGAACAGCTCGCCAGTTATTTTTCCGCCACTGAGCAAACCTTGGTGCGGCATAGGGAGCTGGTATGAATTCTGCTTTTTCGATGATGGCATTGATCCGGCGCGGCGACTGGGGCGTACTGATGCTGGGAGTTGCGGTAGTGGGCGCGCTGATTGCGCATTTCTGGATGGGGCCGGTCGGACAGCGTCTAATTATCAAACGTGGCGGAACAGTATTCTTGAACGCGTCGCTGGAGCGCGCATTCCAGGTCAACGTGCCCGGACCGCTCGGGATTACCCGGATCGAGGTGCTCAATCATCGCGCGCGCGTGCAAAGTGACCCGGGGCCGCGACAATTGTGCGTGCGCGAGGGCTGGATCGATCACGCTGGAGAGGTGGCGATTTGTCTGCCTAATCAGGTGAGTATGGAAATAACGGGGCGCGTTCGAGCCTATGACAGCCTTAACTATTAAATCGACGATGGAGGATCACCATCTGGCCTATCTGGCCGCGCTGGCGATTTCGCTGATGTGGGTCGAGGCGGCGCTGCCGTCGCCGCTACCCGGTGTAAAACCCGGGCTGGCGAATATCGTGACGCTGCTGGTGCTCAGGCAATACGGCTTGCGCACGGCGTTCTGGGTCGCCGGCCTGCGCGTGGTTGCGGGCAGCATATTGCTGGGCAGCTTTCTTACGCCGGGATTCATGCTGAGCCTGGGTGGGGCGATGGCGAGTCTCTTGGTATTATGGCTGGCGCGCGGCCTGCCGGAGCGCTATTTCGGTGCTGTCAGCCTGAGCGTGCTGGCGGCCTTCGCGCACATGTGCGCGCAACTGGCCATCGTTTCGGTGTGGTTGATGCCTACGGTCAACGTCTTTTATTTAAGCCCCGTATTCGGTGCTGCGGCGTGGTTGTTCGGCTTGAGTAATGGACTGATTGCGGCTTCTCTTCTACAGCAATACCAATTCGGTCGCGCGCATGAACCCGCCCTCTAGCGTCACTCTCGCATGGACTGGGGCGTCGGGCATGCCTTATGGCGTACGCCTGCTGCAATGTTTGCTGGCCGCCGATGTGCGCGTCTACCTGCTGGTATCGAGTGCCGCGCAAATCGTCGCGAAGCAGGAGTTGGACTGGAGCATGCCGGGCCGGGCCAACGATTTACAGGCTTATCTGACAGCGCAATACGCGACCGTGCCGGGGCAGTTGCAGGTATTCGGGCGCGAGGAGTTGTTTGCTCCGGTGGCATCGGGTTCCAATCCGGCCGATGCAATGGTGATCTGTCCGTGCACGATGGGCTGCCTCGCCGCTATTGCTCAAGGGTTGTCGGACAACCTGATCGAACGCGCGGCAGACGTTTGTATCAAGGAACAGCGCAAGCTGATTTTAGTGCCGCGCGAGACGCCTTATTCAGCGCTGCATCTGGAAAACATGCTCAAACTGGCGCGCCTGGGAGTAGTGATCCTGCCGCCGAATCCAGGCTTTTATCATCATCCGCAAACGATAGCGGACTTGGTCGATTTCGTGGTGGCACGGATTCTTGACCAGTTGTCCATCCCGCATCAACTTGTTGCCCGCTGGGGAGAGCCATGAACTGGTTAAAACAGGCGTTGCCCCTGGTTTTCGGCGCGGGCGATCCGCGCGGGCAACGTTTGAAAATTCCGGTTTTCCCGCTGAATACCGTGCTCTATCCCGACGGCCTGCTGCCGTTGACAATTTTCGAGACGCGCTACATGGATATGGTTAAAGCGTGCATGAAAGCGAATTCGCCATTCGGCGTGTGTCTGATTCGCTCCGGCAGCGAGGTGGGGGAAGCTGCAATACCTTATTCGGTGGGTACGTTGGCAGTCATCGCGGATTGGGATATGGCGCAGCTCGGCATACTTAACATCACTGCAAAGGGTATGCAGCGGTTTTTGATATCCTCCAGCGAAGTCGGGGCAGACGGGCTGATTGTCGCTGAAATAACGCTGATTCCCGCCGAATCGCCGCAACTCGTGAACGAGGAATTCGCGCTTTGTCGCACTGTGTTTGAGACCATCGTCGGGGAAGTCGGGCAAGAGCGGTTCTCCCAACCCGCATTGCCGCAACAGGCAGCCTGGCTCGGTTATCGTCTGGCCGAAAGTCTGCCGATCAAGGCGGCTGCAAGACAGGATTTGCTGGAGATGAATGACAGTATCATGCGCTTGAGGATATTGCAGGCATTTTTACGGCAGCAGGGCGTATTGGGTTAAATTCGGCACAAGCCGTTCGCTGTGCTCCGCACAGTGTCTGACGTCCTGATTTATGGGCGGGCATTAGGGGTATACGTTGCTGTTTTTTGATTGTCGGGTAATAATGGGACATTGGTAACAATCATCATTAATTTCGAGGCCGCTTGAATTGGATTTCTCCTCTTTTTTTTCGCGCAAGGATAAGAAAAACCCGGTGTCGGTGTCGGGGAACCAGGCTGTCAAGCCCAAGGCCAAGGAGCAGGCTATCGCTGAAATTCATCAGGCTCCGTTGACCGAGCAGCAGTTTGAACCTGGCGTTGCGCAGGGCAACATCGTGGTAACGGAAATCGAATCCAATTTCGCGCCCGGGCTGGAAGACGCGGCCATGCTTTTCGCCAACGGCAGCTTTGATGAAGCAATTGACCTGTTGAAACTGTTCGTTCATCAGTTTCCTGACGAGGACAGTCTGTGGCTTATGCTGTTCGATCTGTACTGGGTGGTTCGCCGCCAACAGGAATTCGAACAACTGGCTCTGGATTACGCACTCAAACGCGAGAAATCGCCGCCTGTCTGGCTAGGCGGGCGCGATGCCGATGAGCCGCCTATCTCGACTGCGACTCATAAAAAACCGTCCAGCGAGGGGCAGTTGTTCAGCCTCAAGGGGCGGCTTGATCAGCACATGGCTGATCGTATCCTGCTATTGCAGGAAGCTGCAAGGCGGGGCGTGCTCCAACTCGATTTGTCCGGCATTACCGAGGTGACGCCGGAGGGTTGTGTATTGTTGCAGGCTGCCTTGGTAAAACTGCAAAAGCAGCGCTCAAAACTGCAAATCGCCAGCGGCGCTCTGGTCGGGCTGTTACAGCAGTACGTCGCACGCGCGCAAGGCAACACTCCCGAAGAGTGGTTGCTGTTGTTGCAGATCTACCAGTTGCAAGGAAAACAGATCGAATTCGAGGATATGGCGGTTGCTTTCGCCGTGCATTTCGAGCTCTCTCCGCCCTCGTGGGAAGCGCCCATGCAGGTCGCCCAGGTCGTCGCGGTGGCGGCGGAGCCCGAAAATGGCGCGGCAGCTGAGAACCAGGCGTTTAAACTCAAGGGGACCATCAATAGTGCAAGCGCCAAGACCCTTCAGGAGCTCAAGGCGTTTGCCGCCGCACATAGCGAGGTTGTCGTCGATTTGTCAGAGGTCGACCGGATCGAGTTCGCCAGTGTGGGATTGCTGATGGATGCCTTGATGGCGTTGATTCCAACCGGCAAAAAAGTAAGTATTATAGGCAGCAATATGATGGTCTACGTGTTGCTTGTAGTGATGTGGATGGATCAAATGGCGCAAATCGCGTCGCGCAGGTTGAATTAATATTAATACATCGCTTGGCTCTTGGGTTTGATTTTGCAACGGCGGTTGATAAACCGTTCTTTATCCCCATCTGTAGTCAACGCACATTCAATTACGGGGCACGGCATGGAGCAATATCGCGGCACAACCATACTTTCGGTGCGGCGCGGCAATCAGGTCGCGTTAGGCGGCGATGGTCAGGTGACGCTCGGCAACATCGTCATTAAAAGCACAGCACGCAAGATTCGTCGTATCTATCAGGACCAGATCCTTGCCGGGTTTGCGGGCGGCACGGCTGACGCTTTTACTTTGTTCGAGCGATTCGAGGAAAAGCTGGAGAAACACCAGGGCCATCTATTGCGCTCGGCAGTTGAATTGGCGAAAGACTGGCGCACAGATCGCATGTTGCGGCGGCTCGAAGCCATGCTGGCGGTCGCTGATCGAAACCACTCCCTGGTGATTACCGGCAACGGTGACGTGCTGGAGCCGGAGTTCGGGATAGTCGCCATCGGTAGCGGCGGCGCTTATGCACAAGCCGCCGCCCGCGCGCTGCTTGATAATACGCAACTCACGCCGGAACAGATCGTTGCAAAATCGCTGGGCATCGCCGGTGAGATTTGCATTTATACCAATCAAAATCATTTAATCGAAGTGTTATGAGCTTACCAAACACCCTGTCGCCAATGACCCCTCAGGAAATTGTCCACGAGCTGGACAAGCATATTATTGGGCAGACCGCCGCCAAACGGGCTGTTGCGATTGCCTTGCGCAATCGCTGGCGGCGCACTCAGGTTGCAGAGCCACTGCGTCATGAAATTACTCCCAAAAATATCTTGATGATTGGGCCGACTGGCGTTGGCAAGACCGAAATCGCGCGGCGCCTGGCGCGGCTGGCTAACGCCCCGTTCATTAAAATCGAGGCGACCAAATTTACCGAAGTCGGTTACGTCGGCCGGGATGTCGATTCGATCATTCGCGATTTGATGGAAATCGCGATCAAGGACTTACGCGAACAGGACATGGCCAAGGTACAAATGCGCGCTGAAGATGCTGCCGAGGAACGCGTGCTCGACGTATTGCTGCCTCCCGCCCGCGATGTGTCGGCAGCGCTGGAGATCGAGTCCGCCGCCAAAACGGACGACAGCGCCACGCGGCAGAAATTTCGTAAAATGCTGCGCGAAGGCCAGCTCGATGACAAGGTCATCGAGATTGAGCTGGCCGCAACGCAAGGTAGCGCGCAGATTTTCGCGCCGCAGGGGATGGAGGATTTTACCAGCCAGATTCAGGATATGTTCCACAACATCGCCAGTCGCCCGCGCAAGACCCGCAAACTTAAAGTGGCCGAAGCACTCAAGCTGTTGACGGAAGAAGAGGCGGCACTGTTGGTTAACGAGGAGGACATCAAACAGCGCGCCTTGCTCAGCGTAGAGCAGAACGGCATTGTTTTTCTGGACGAAATCGATAAAATCGCCAGTCGTAACCAGGCCGGCAGCGGCGAGGTCTCGCGCCAGGGCGTGCAGCGCGATCTTCTGCCGCTGGTTGAAGGCACAACCGTCACTACCAAGCATGGTATGGTCAAAACGGATCATATCCTGTTTATCGCCAGCGGCGCGTTTCATCTGGCCAAGCCGTCCGATCTGATTCCCGAGCTACAGGGGCGTTTTCCGATAAGAGTCGAGCTGACTTCTCTCTCTGTGTCCGATTTCGAGGCGATACTGACGTCCACCGATGCGTGTCTCACGCGCCAGTATCAGGCGCTGCTTGCGACCGAAGGCGTGCAGCTGGAGTTTGCGGCGGACGGGATTCATCGCCTCGCAGAGATCGCGTATCAGGTCAACGAGCGTACCGAAAATATTGGCGCCAGGCGGTTGCATACGGTGATGGAGCGTTTGCTCGACGAAGTGTCTTTCGCTGCGACCAGGCAGCATACAGAAGCGGTGCATATCGACGCGGCGTTTGTGGATACGCGCCTGGGAACGCTGGCCGTCAGGGAAGATTTGGCGCGCTACGTGTTGTGATGTTTTGCGTGACGCGCTAGGGAAGCGCTGATTTATTAGAATTTTACGAGACGCAATCCGTGGTCGTAGGAGCGGGCTTGCCCGCGATTCTGTGGCCGAATTATCGCGGGCAAGCCCACTCCTACGAAATGGCATACAACGGGGATGACGAATAAATCAGCGCTTCCCTGGGTGTTGTGAGGTGTTGCGCCTAGCCGACGGTAGTCAGTCGCGGGGGACGAGTGTTCCCATGAGCGGTCGCATGGCGGTCAGCATGCTGGCGAATAATCTGGGTTGAGATTTTTCCTGTTCGGCAAGCAGGGTCTTCATGGCCTGGCGTTGCATGGGCATGCCAAAACAAGCCGGACAGTTTTCTTCTACCAGCGGCAGATTTGCTTGCCTGGCAAAATCGCGCATCTGGCGTTCGCGCGCGTAAACCAGCGGCCGGATGACGCGTACGTCGCCGGCGTCGTTGGTGTAATGAGCCTGCATGGTGCGCAACTTGCCGCCGAAAAACAGCGACATGAGAAACGTCTCCGCCAGATCGTCCAGATGTTGCGCCAGCGCGAGCACGTTGTAATGGTTTTCGCGCGCGACGCGATAGAGTATGCCGCGGCGCATGCGTGAGCAATAGGCGCAGAACGAATCGCCGGTCATGTTTTGTCGAGCGGATTCGAGTATAGGCTGGCTTTCGTAGAAATACGGCACCCCCAGGCTGGCCAGGTAGGGTTTCAGTACACTGGGATCGAAATCGGGCGACTGCGGGTCGACCGTGCATGCCGCCAGACTGAATTTTACCGGCGCGCGTTGCTGTAGATCGAGCAACAGATGCAATAGCGAGAGCGAATCCTTGCCGCCGGACACACCGAGCAGGATGCGGTCGCCAGCACGTATCATGTCGAAGTCGGCAATCGCTCGCCCCGTCGCGGTGAGCAGCGAGCGCGGCGGTTTGACGGTGTTTTCGTTGCCAGGGTTCATTGCTGGAACTGCAATCGATGCAATTGGGCGTAAACGCCGTTGTGGGCGATGAGTTCGGCGTGTTTGCCGATTTCGATGATGCGGCCCTGCTGCATGACGGCAATCCGGTCGGCGTTCTCGATGGTCGAGAGCCGATGCGCGATGACCAGCGTGGTGCGGCCCCGCATCAGCGTTTCTAGCGCGGCCTGTACATGACGTTCTGATTCGGTGTCGAGTGCGGAGGTGGCTTCATCCAGAATCAGCACCGGCGCATTTTTGAGCAGGGCACGCGCAATGGCAATGCGCTGGCGCTGGCCGCCGGACAGCTTGACGCCGTTTTCACCCACCCGCGTTTGCAGCCCCTGCGGCTGTTCGCGGATGAATTCCATGGCGTGCGCGGCTTCGGCGGCGCCGATGATTTCAGCTTCGGTAGCGGTGGCTTGCTGGCCGTAGGCGATGTTGGCGGCGATAGTGTCGTTGAACAGCACGACATCCTGTGACACCAGCGCGATATTGGCGCGTAACGCCTCAAGCCGGATCTGAGTGATATCGTGGCCGTCGAGTAAAATCTGTCCGGAATACTCGGTGTAGAAACGCGGCAGCAAATTGACCAGGCTGGTTTTGCCGCTGCCTGAAGCGCCTACCAGCGCCAGCGTTTCGCCGGGCTTGATGTCGAGGTCGATCTGGTTGAGCGCCGGGATCTTTTTTTCCGGGTAACGCAGCGTCACATCGCGGTAGCTGATGGCTCCTCGCGCGCGTTTCAATTCCAGCGTGCCGTGGTCGATTTCTGTCTCGCCGTCGATGACATCGAACACCACTTCTGCAGCCGCCAGACCGCGCTGCAATTGTTCGTTGATGCCGGTCAGTCGCTTGACCGGCCCGAATATCATTAACATGGCGATCATATACGAGACGAAGCCGCCTACCGTGAGTTCGCCATGCAATGCCTGCTGGGTGGCGATATAGACCACCAGCGCGACGCCGCAGGCTGCGACGAGTTGCACCACCGGGCCGTTGGCTGCGGCAGCGGTGACGCCTTTCATGAAATAGCGCCGCGCGTCATTGACCGCGACGCCAAAGCGTTGTAGCTCGTATTGCTGGCCGCCGAAAATTTTTACGACTTTATGCGCGCCGACAGATTCTTCCACCACGTGCGCGATTTCACCCAGATTCTGCTGCGCCTGGCGATTGATCAGGCGCAAACGGTGGCTGACGTTGCGAATAATGAACACCGCGACAGGCGCGATGGCGATGATGATCAGCGTGAGCTTCCAGTTCAGCCACAGCAGCCACGCAAGCAGGCCGGCAATCGTCAGGGTGTCGCGTACCAGCAGGGTGACCGCGCTGGTCGCCGATTGCGTGACCTGGGTGACGTTGAAGACGACATGCGCAATCAGCGCGCCGGTCGAGCTATTGTCGTAGAAGCGCGTCGGCATGGCGATGAGCTTGTCGAACATCGCCGCGCGCAAATCCATGACCAGCCGGCTACCCACCCAGTTCATGCCGTAGGTACTGGCGAAATCGGCCAGACCGCGGACGAAAAACAGCGCGATCATGAGCAGCGGAATGATGCGGATGAAAACAGGGTCCTTGTGTACGAAGCTGCCGTCGAGCAAGGGTTTGAAGATGGCGGGTACCGCCGGTTCGGCAGCGGCTGTCACCGCCATCGCCAGCAACGAACCCGCAAACATGCGCCAGTAGGGGCGTACGTGATGCAAGAGCCGGAAATACAGTGCAAGACCGGCCTGATCGGGGTTTGTATGCGCCGGAGTTGCCGCGGTCGCGCCGATATTTTCCTTGGCCACGGGGGATGCAATATCGGTCACGCACCGAATACCTGTTTTCCGAGTCCCCATTTGGCGGCCAGCGTTTCGGTCGCATTCTGGATTTCTTCGGTGCGCGCGGGATGGTTGTAAAAACTGCCCGCAAGACGCGCCAGCGCATCGGTATGGCCGAATTGCTGCGCAATGCTGTGAATGATTTCGCCCGCTTCGTTGCCGACGACTTCCGCGCCTAACAGTTCTCCGCTATCCATGTCGGCGATGAGGCGTACAAAACCGGCAATGTCGTCCTGACCGACTGCGCGCGGATTGCTCTCGAACGAGGCAAAACCAACCGCAGCTTCGAGTTCGGCGTCTTCCGCCTCGTCTTCGTTGATGCCCAGGCGCCCCAGTTCGACGGCCGAATGGACAAGCTCCGGCACAGCCGCGGCTGCCCGGCGACGGGAACCGGGATGGACAATGTTGGCGACGGCGACCGCGGCGTCTGCCAGGGCCTGATTGGCGGTCATGCGCGGATTGGCGACGTCGCCGATCGCGTAAATGTGCGCTGCCGTGGTTTGCAGGTGAGCGTTTACTTGCACGAAACCTGCGCTATCGAGAGCGACGCCCGCGAGTTCCGGACGCAAGGCGGCGGTATGGGGGCGCCGACCCGTACCCAGCAGTACCCAGTCTACCTGTTCGCTACGGCCGTCCTTAAAGCTGAGTTTCACGCCCTCGCCCGTCAGTTCGACATGCTGCGGACGCGGTAGCAAGACGATGTTAGGGCGATTCAGGGCGGTGTGCAGAATTTTGAGCGCCGGCGGCGAGAACTGGCTGTGCGCGAGCGGCTTGCTGTTGCCGAGCAGCAGGACTTCGCAGCCCAGTTGGCTCAGTATGAAGGCGAATTCTGTGCCGATAACCCCGTTGCCGGCTATCGCGACGCGTCGTCCGGAAGGGGGCGGCAGATCGAACAGGTCGTCGCTGCTCAGTATCCGCTCTGGCGTGCGCGGATAATCCGTCGGGATGAGCGGGCTGGAACCGGTCGCGATCACAATGTGTTGCGCGCTGATTAGCGTTTCGCCGATAGCGACGGTATGCGCGTCTACGAACGCGGCGGTCCCGGTATACGCGCCTATGCCCAGCCTTTTCATGTAATCGGTATAGCTGTCGCGCACCGTTGCGACCACCTTGTGCTGATGCTCCCAGGCGATTGCCAGATCTGCTTTCAGCACGCCGCTGATGCCGCGTTGGGCATAGTCGGCGCTGGCCGCGACTAGCTGCGCGGTGTGGTGCCAGTCTTTTTTCGGTACGCAGCCGCGATTCAGGCAACATCCGCCCCATTCGGCTTGCTCGACGATAGCGACATTCAGTCCGCGCAGGGTGGCGAGTACCGCGGCGCGGTAGCCGCCGGGGCCTGAGCCGATAACGATGAGATCAAATGCGTGCATGGCGTTTCCTTATCGTGAATATGTCTTGAACCGCGTTGCCGAATATCGGGTTTGTGCAAATTAAAAGCGTGATTGTACGGGAAATGACGCAGAATTTGCGGAATTCCTGTCTATTCAAGGGTGAGACAAGCTTGTCGGCTCGATGCGCGGGCGTTTCGCTGACACTTGCTGATAATCACCGCGTCAGGATTGCTGCGTTTCCCATTCTTTCCAGAGTCCCGCGGTGGTCAGGACGATAACCGGGCCGATAATCAAACCTATCAGGCCGAAGACCTCGATTCCGCCCAATATGCTCAACAAAGCGATCATGAATGGCGTGTGCGTTTTCGCTCCGGTTAACCGCGGCTTGATCAGAAAATCGGCGCTCAAGGTGACTACATGGCTGAGTATCAGCACGCTGACCGCTGCGACCCAGTGCTGGCCCGCGAGCATGACTGCAAACGCCAGAATGATCACTACGCTGGAACCCATGGGAACGGACGACAAAACCGCCACTGCGACCGCCCAGACAGGCCAGGATGGAACTTGCGCCACGGCCATGACCGCGCCGACGAGCACGCCGTCGAACAGTGCGCCGCCCAGGAGGCCAAGCAGTACGGAGCGAACAGCCTGCGTGGTTATCGCGAGCAGCGAGTGGGTGAACGCCTCATCGCCGCTGGACCAGAGCACGATGCGTCGCAGGGCCGTGCCCAGAGCGGGATGGTGGCGCGAGACCGCATCCGCCACCAGTAACGCAATACCGATGTGCGCAAGCAGAATCCAGATATGATGGGCGTACATTTTAAGCGCGGCGGCATTGTTGGAGGCCCACGCCGCCAGTTTTTCCGATGACAGCGGCGCGGCTATGGTTGCGGCGGCATGGCTTGCGATCCAGGCTCCGACAACGGGAATGCCCGACAATGTAGTCAGTATCGAGCGCGGGCTTGGTGGGTGCCGGAGGATGTTGATCATGGCCGGGGCGGCGCTCTCTATGACCAGCCAGATCGGCAGCGCCAGCAGCACGGTCCAGAACAAGGTGTGTATCCAGGCGGCAACGCGGGGCGAAAATCCGCGTTTTTCAAGCACGATCTGGTAGGGTATGCCCGCTACCGACATGCAGATTCCGGCAATGATAGGCACGGCAAACGGCGACAATACATAAGCGGCTAATAATACGATGATGAGGACCAGATATTTTTTATAGGCTTGCATGGCGGTTCAAACGTTCTGCATATCGATTTAGCGTAATGGGGTAATGACAAAAGTGTGGCGGCGATCGTTGTGCCGCGCGTCGCGATAAACGGCCTTGCGGCAGGCGGGTTTAGTCATTGCCGGCGGAATCTTCATCGGTACGCGAGTTGTTGCGCGCTTCTTCCCTGGATTTCTGGTAGATCATGAACACGGCCAGACCCGCCGATCCGATGGTGACAACAATCAAGCCATACACAATCCCAGCCATGATGTTCATGGTTATTCTCCAAAAATCGCGCTCTGGTCCGGCTCACGGCGATACGCCGGTCGCGTTGCTTCTGCGGTGAGCCGAAAATATAGCACGTTACGCGGCGTGCGTGGCATTTCATCGGGACGGGAGTTGTCCAGCGCGAGGCCGAATAATAAAAAACCCCGCCATGTAGACGGGGTTTTCGGGTTGCTCAGCTTTGCGAGTGATCGCGTCGCTGTCTCTTGCTTGGTTACATCATACCACCCATACCGCCCATGCCACCCATGTCGCCCATGCCGCCGCCGCCCGCAGCGCCTTTGTCTTCAGGCAACTCGGCAACCATGGCATCGGTGGTCAGCATCAGGCTGGCTACCGATGCCGCATTTTGCAATGCGGTGCGGGTCACCTTGGTTGGATCCAAGACGCCCATTTCCACCATGTCGCCGTAGACGCTGGTGGCGGCGTTGTAGCCGTAGTTGCCGCTGCCTTCCAGAACCTTGTTGACGACCACGGATGCTTCGTCGCCGCAGTTGATAACGATCTGGCGTAATGGCTCTTCGATAGCGCGCAGTACGATCTTGATTCCGGCATCCTGGTCAGCATTGGCGCCAACCAGATCGCCGACACCGGCTTTGGCGCGCAGCAATGCGACGCCACCGCCTGGCACGATGCCTTCTTCAACCGCTGCGCGGGTTGCGTGCAGGGCGTCTTCTACGCGGGCTTTTTTCTCTTTCATTTCGACTTCGGTTGCTGCGCCGACTTTGATGACTGCAACGCCGCCAGCCAGTTTGGCTTTGCGTTCCTGCAGTTTTTCCTTGTCGTAATCGCTGGTAGCTTCTTCAGCCTGGCGATTGATCTGAGCGATACGGCCCTTGATGTTGTCTTCCTGACCGGCACCGTCGATGATGATGGTGTTGTCCTTGCCGACTTCGATACGTTTGGCCGAACCTAACTCTGCCAGCGTGACTTTGTCGAGTGTCAGGCCTACTTCTTCAGCGATGACGGTGCCGCCGGTCAGAATGGCGATGTCTTCGAGCATGGCTTTGCGGCGGTCGCCGAAACCTGGTGCCTTGACTGCACAAGTTTTGAGGATGCCGCGGATGTTGTTGACCACCAGGGTAGCCAGAGCTTCACCGTCGACGTCTTCGGCGATGATCAGTAGTGGGCGACCTGCCTTGGCGACTTGTTCCAGTGCGGGCAGCAAATCGCGGATGTTGGAAATTTTCTTGTCGTGCAACAACACGAAAGGATTGTCCAGCGCAGCGATCTGCTTGTCGTTGTTGTTGATGAAGTAAGGCGACAGGTAGCCGCGGTCGAACTGCATGCCTTCGACAACATCGAGTTCGCTTTGCAGGCTGGTGCCGTCTTCTACTGTGATCACACCTTCTTTGCCGACCTTGTTCATGGCTTCAGCAATGATGTCGCCGATGGAGTTCTCGGAGTTGGCCGAGATGGAGCCAACCTGGGCGATTTCCTTGGTGGTGGTGCAAGGCTTGGAGATTTTTTGCAGTTCGCCGATGATGGCGATGACGGCTTTGTCCATGCCGCGCTTGAGATCCATAGGATTCATGCCGGCGGCGACAAATTTCATGCCTTCCTTGAGCATGGCTTGAGCGAGCACAGTCGCGGTCGTGGTACCGTCGCCGGCCACATCGGAGGTCTTGGAAGACACTTCCTTGACCATTTGCGCGCCCATATTTTCGAATTTGTCTTTCAGTTCGATTTCCTTGGCGACGGAAACCCCATCCTTGGTAATGGTAGGCGCGCCGAAAGAGCGATCCAGAACCACGTTGCGGCCTTTAGGCCCCAGCGTCACTTTTACTGCGTCGGCCAGGATATTAACTCCGACCATCATTTTTTGACGGGCTACATCGCCGAATTTTACGTCTTTTGCTGGCATAACTAACTCCTGATATTTGTGATATTAATAGCAATGAATCGGCTCGAAATCCGGCTGTGAATTACAACCCCTGATTTCGAGGAATTTCAAGAAATACAGCGTTACTCAAGAATGCCCATGATGTCTTCTTCGCGCATGACCAATACGTCTTCGCCGTCGACTTTAACGGTTTGTCCGGCATATTTGCCGAACAGTACGCGGTCGCCGATTTTTACATCCAGTGGACGGGCTTTACCATCGTCGCCGATTTTGCCGTTACCCACAGCCAGGACTTCACCCTGGTCCGGCTTTTCGGCTGCACTGTCGGGAATGACAATGCCGGAAGCGGTTTTACGCTCTTCTTCCATGCGTTTAACGATGATACGGTCGTGCAGAGGACGAATTTTCATACTGTTTCTCCTTGAGGTTTTACAATTAAACGCGCAACTCAACTATTGCACATGGCTAAATTCAAAGTGCTCGGGCTGGCGATTTTAGCACTCTCGCCCGAGGAGTGCTAATAATGAGGGCATTGCGTCGTTTTTTCAAGGGCTGAAAAATGAATTTTCTAAGACAGGCGTGTATTGCATGCTCAGCATTCGAAATTCGAGTGGCGTTGCGGGGAGGCGAGTGCCATTCGTGCGCGGCGCCTCGTATGGCGTAGTCGCGATTCGTGTGGGCTATTTGTGTTGGTGTTCCGTGTGCAGTAGCAGAGGAGCCCCAGGCAACCGTGCCTGGGGTGACAGTTAGAATGCAAGCATCGCGTAAATGTTGAATTCGTTGCCGATACCGTCGACCGTGGAGGTGGCGAGGTTGTACGCCGGGCTGCCGGGTTTGCCAATTGCAGTCGGGTTGGGGATATAGACGTTACGATAGATATAATCGATTTCTATTTTCGTCAGCGGATTGATGTGGTATGCAGCGCCCAGGGATGTTTCGGCAAATGCTCTTTCGACTGGCGCCAGATTGGGCAATCTGTCGTAGTAGTCGTAGCGCGCGAGCAACTCGACGTTGTGGTTGACAAAAACGCCTCCCGAAATGTCGTAACCCCAGGCGCGGTTGTTGCTGCCGGGATAAACGGTTGAGTCGTATTGCGGCGGCAGCACCCCTGGCCCGGTACTAAATGCAGCAGGCGAGTCGATATTGCCGGTGCCGTTGATGAATTCCGCTTTTACGCTCGTGCCGCCCGCTACCATGTAGCCGCGCCGGTAGGTCGCACCGAAACCGTCCCTCACCATCTTGTTCGAAATGCCGTTGAGTTCGGGCCGCGCCTGCTGATACCAGATGAATCCCGTCAGGTCGTTACGGAAAAACCGGCCTTTGCCATTATCGAATAAATAGGACGCTTGCAGCCTTGCAGCGACGATCGGTCCGTTGGATACCCCGGTTTCGAATTGCCGGCCATAATCGCCGAGCATAGCTCCATAGGCAACTTCGACATGGGGCCTGACCCTGAACCAGTCGGTGGCTTCGATGCCGGGATAACGGAAACCGTTGTTGCCGGACATATTGTTTTCCGTGACGGAATAGCCGCCGTTGACGGGTTTTCCGTAGTTGACGTTTTTAGTGTAGAAAGTCGGCTGCATGAGCTGGCCGATGACCGTGGGAAACTGGTCGATGAAATTGAAGCTCATGAAGCCTTCCATCGCGCCTTCGGGGCCGGGTGCACGGATCGTGCCGACTACTATGCGCGCACCCGGAATGTAGTGGCTGAACGTAGCATTTGCGTCCATGATTCTGGGGGCGTAATTGCCGAACGAGTAAGTGTAGCCATTCTGGCCCGCTTCGGTGCTGAGGTAATACGAGATGTCAGGATTCAGGCTGCCGCGAAGAAATAGTCTGGCGCGCTGAATGGCAACGTTGGTGTTGCCATCGGCCGTAGGGCCGATCAGATCCGCCCTGGGAATATGATGATTTGAGGCAGCAGTGTAGTCGAAATTGGTATAAGTGGGTTGAATGAACCCGAGCAATGTCCCCTTGCCCCAGTCCGGCAGCGCTACGTTTTGGATTTCGAACCAGTTGGTGGCGTGCGCGGTCTGGCAAATGCAGCTCCCGAGTAATGCGAGCGTCGCGAGGCGCAGTGCGTTCGTCTTCTTCTTCATATGGGTGTGGCCTCCTGATTATTTATAATTTTCGCTTTAGCCCGATCTTTTCATAAATTTGCGTGATGATCGCGCAGGACTTTGTTTTGTAGAGCACTTTTGTGAAGGCGCGGCGTAGTTATTCATACGGCCAACTGAACAAAAGCTTCATACGAAACAAAAGACCAGCGAGGGCGCGCGCCAATTTATGAAAAGATCGGGTTAAGGCTTGTGTAACAATTGCTAATATGGTAATATTAAAAAAGTCGACCAGATCCTGGCGACGCGGGTCTTGTCGGCGCACTCGGTTAGTCGCGTTTTTCGCTGCTTAGAGTTTTTTGTCGTCTAAAATTTCAGTATTATTCTGAAACAATACTGACATATTCGTCAGTATCTGTCAAACGATTCTCATCCAGATCGTCACCCTTGTGTATCTTGTTTGTTGTGGGTATTTGATTTATTTTGCAGAGACAGGGAATGCGGTCTTGTCGATCACCTGTCGCAGCACAAAGCTCGAATGGACGCCCGCGACACCGCTGATCCGGGTGATGCGGTTGAGCAGCAATTCCTGATACTCATCCATGTCCCTGACGACCGCCTTGAGTTGATAATCTGCGGATTGCCCGGTAATGAGCAGGCACTCCATGATTTCCGGAATATCTGCTATCGCTGCTTCGAAGTGGCGGAACCGCTCAGGGGTGTGCTGGTCCATGGAGATATGAATCAACGCCGTTAGCGACAGCCCCAACATTTTGGCGTTCAGGCTAGCATGATAGCCCAGGATATAACCCGATTCTTCCAGCGCGCGCACCCGGCGCAGGCAGGGCGAGGGGGACAGACCGACCCGGTCGGCCAGCTCCTGGTTGGTAATGCGCCCTTCGCGTTGCAGCAGCGCCAGAATCGCACGGTCAAAGCGATCAATGTCCATATTCTTACCCCGTATGTTTTGTTTTTGACAGATATTGATGCCTAATATATTACAGGCG
>DAICZK010000039.1 GCA_027311185.1 Sulfuriferula sp. | reverse complement strand
GACGAAAGCTTGATTCGAGCGTAAATTCGAAATCAAGAAGAAGAGCAAGACGAGCGGTACGACCAGATGAAGCTCGAACTGGGGTAAGCCGCCACACGCGGCTAATGATGTTATGGGCGACTTTGAGGCGCTCACAATTCGAGTCGCTGGCTTCGCCGGTTGTATTTACTTAATCACTTTTTGATGTAATTTTTCATGTCAAAATCTACTAACGTGTCCTTGTCAGACGATTCTGAACCACTTTCGCTTGGCGTAGACGGCCTTGACGACATTTTACGAGGGGGACTCACAGCTAATCGCCTCTATCTCATCGAAGGGATGCCCGGGTCTGGCAAAACGACGATAGGTTTGCAATTTCTGCTGGAAGGCGCGCGCCAGGGCGAATCCACCCTTTATATAACTCTGTCGGAAACTGAAATTGAATTGCAAGCTGTGGCAAATTCCCACGGCTGGAGCATGGAAAACGTCCATGTGCATGAAGTCATTGCATCAGAAGATTTTCTCGACCCAGCAGAACAGTATACGCTATTTCATCCGTCTGAAGTCGAGCTGAGGGATACGACTCAAAACATTTCCTCGATAGTTGAAGCCGTCAAACCGAAACGCGTCGTTATCGACTCGCTCTCCGAATTGAGGCTCCTGTCCAGCAATCCTTTTCGCTACCGGCGGCAGATTCTTGCCTATAAACAGTTCTTCGCTCGGCGGGAATGTACCGTATTGATGCTAGATGACCGCCCCGCCGCATTCGACATGCAAATCAGGAGCATCGCGCATGGTGTGATCAGCCTGGATCAGACCGATAGTGATTACGGTGTCGGTCGTCGGCGGCTTCGCGTCATCAAATTTCGCGGAAGGAATTTTAGCGAAGGATTTCACGATTATAAAATCCGACGCGGCGGCATTATTGTATTTCCGAGATTGGTTGCGGCCCCAACACGAACCCTGGAGAATCGCCTGAGTGTAAGTAGTGGTATAACCGCACTGGATATGCAACTCGGCGGTGGGCTTGAGGAGGGAACCAGTACGATTATCGGAGGGCCGCCCGGCACAGGAAAATCTACGCTGGCGGCTCAATTTACAATGGCAGCGATTAAACGCGGGGATCAGGCGGCGATGTTTATCTTCGAGGAGTCTACCAATATCCTGCTCAATCGAACCGCTGCAGTTGGAATTGATCTGAAAGGGGCGCGTGAGAGCGGAAATGTTGCGATATATCAGATTGACCCCGCGGAAATGTCTCCGGGTGAATTTGCTCAACGGGTGTGCGCATCAGTTGAAGAAAACCATACGAAGCTAGTGGTCATTGACAGTCTGAACGGCTATCTCAATGCCATGCCTGATGAGCGTTTTCTCTCGTTGCATATGCATGAGCTGCTTGCCTATCTTGGCCAGCAGGGTGTTACCACGATTCTCGTAGGGGTGCATCAAGGCATGATCGGAAATACCATGAGCACCGCCGTCGAAGCCAGCTATCTGGCGGACAATGTGCTGCTTATAAGGCATTTCGAATACAACGGCGAGGTGCGCCAGGCAATCTCGGTATTCAAAAAACGGGCAAGCCTTCATGAACGGACGATCCGTGAATATTCCATATCCGAAAAGGGAATTTACGTGGGCAATGTTTTACATCAATTCCATGGCGTTCTTTCCGGCATTCCTACCTTTACTGGCAGCAGTCTGAATGACTCAGAATAATACATATTCCCTGCTGTCTTTTGTGGGTGCCCGCCGCGAATTGATTGAAACGCGCGTCCTGGTACTGGCGTCCTCGCAGAAGGACGGGGAGATGGCGTGCAGGGTGCTGACGGACGCGCGATTTCATTGCGGAGCTTGCAAGGATATACAAACCCTCATGATGGAACTTGAGCGAGGAGCTGGTGCAGTGCTCCTGGCGGAGGAAGTTCTCACGCGAACAGCACTGGAAATGCTGGAAAACTTCGTCCTTAATCAGCCCAACTGGTCCGACATGCCGATACTGATTTTGACCTATCATGGCGCAAATTCCACTTTATTAAGCCAATGGTCAAACCGATTGGGAAAAACCACTTTACTGGAACGGCCGGTACGTACCGCTGCATTGATCAGCGCGGTGCGTTCCGCCCTGCGAGGCCGTGATCGCCAATACCTGATGCGGAAATCGCAATTGCAATTGCAGGAAAGCGAGCTGCGTTTCAAGTCCTTGTTCGAGCACCACCCTGACGGGATTGTCGTCCGCGATCTTGCCGGCATATTTATTTCCGGCAACAAGGCCATTGAGTCGATAATGGGCTATTCGATTGAGGAACTTCAAAGAGAGACAATGCGGTCGCTGGTAACCCCGGATGATGCGGAAAAGGTTATTGAATATTTTAGGGAGGCGGGGCAAGGGATCTCAAAGAAATTTCGGGCGAAAGTGATCCGCAAAGATGGTTCCATAATTGAAGTTGAAACGGAATATGTGCCTTTGATCCTTGAGGGCGAAATAAAAGGCGTGCATGGATTTGTTCGCGACGTCACCCAGTCGAGTAGCTATGAGCGCCGCATCCAGCACCTTGCAACCCATGATGTATTGACGGAGTTGCCAAATCGTCATTTGCTCATGGATCGCATGCAACGAGCGATCGAGCATAGCCGGTGCACCAATAAACAGACTGGCGTCTTGTTCATGGATTTGAACCGGTTTAAGCAGGTGAACGATAGCCTCGGCCATGACATCGGCGATCTGTTGCTCAAGGAGATTTCCGGACGTTTGAAGCGATGTGTGCGTGAAACGGACACGGTTGCGCGGGTTGGCGGAGATGAATTTGTGGTGATGCTCGACGAACTGGCATCAATCGAGGCAATGACCACGGTAGCGGATGCGATACTGGAATGCGTTTCCCAGCCTATCAAGCTGGCCGAGCATGAGTTGAGGATTTCTACCAGTATCGGCGGCAGTGTATATCCTAAAGATGGTCGCGATGTCGCCACGTTGCTCAAACATGCCGACCTCGCAATGTATCAAGCCAAGAAAAAAGGTTCGGGGTCATTCCGGTTCTATGATCCTGACATGAACCTAAGGATTCTTGAGCGATTGCTTACCGAAAGCGCTTTGCAACGTGCTCTCGACAAAAACGAGTTCACAATTCACTACCAGCCGCAGGTGAGCATTGACCTAAATGAAGTCATTGGAGTCGAAGCCCTGGTACGATGGAAGCATCCGGAAAAAGGCTTGATGGCGCCGGCTGATTTCATTCCTTTAGCGGAAGAAATAGGGATGATCGGGGCAATAGGAGAATGGGTCCTTCGCAGTGCGTGTAAACAGAATCGAGCATGGCAGCGGGCCGGATTTCCTTCTATTAAAATGGCAGTGAATCTGTCGTCACATCAATTACGCTCTGGCGGTATCGAACAAATTGTGCGATCCGTGTTGGCGGATACTGGCCTGGAGGCGCGTTATCTCGAACTGGAAATTACAGAAACAGGCCTGATGGAGAATATCGAATTGTCCTTCCAGACCTTGCTTGGTATCCGTAAAGCGGGGGTGTCGATTTCTATCGATGATTTTGGCACGGGTTATTCGTCCCTGTCTCACCTGAAGCGACTACCGATCAATGCGTTAAAGATCGATAAGTCTTTCATTCGTGATCTCGGACATGACCGTAATGATGCCGCCATAGTGGGCGCCACGCTAGCCATGGCGCGGCACATGGATCTAAGGGTGATCGCCGAGGGAGTTACCGATATCGATCAGGTGCGTTTCCTGTCCGACCATCACTGTAGCGACATGCAAGGATTTTTGTTCAGTCATCCGATGCCAGCGCGCGATCTGGAAGAATTATGGAAAAGAGATCTTCTCCGTTCCGGTTATAAGCGTGGATCATCCACTGACGCATAATTAGCCTGGCGTGATTTTCAGGAAATATGACTTTTAATGCTTCGAAGATAAGGCATGTCTGCAAAATTCCCCAACCCAATGATTATATTGGGCCCGGTTTTTTAACCCGATCCATTCATAAATTCGCGTGATGATCGCGCAGGATTTTATTTTGTAGGGAGCTTTTGTGAAGAGGGTCAGGGGGTCAGTTCTTACATTGCTACAAAATGCTTGACTGTCAGAACTGACCCCCCGGTACCTGCGGGATCTGACCCGAATGGCACTCCTTGATGCGGGAAAAAATTAGAATTGAATGTCGGGAATTTTTACATTTACTGATTTTCGGTCAAGCAATAAAATAATAAGCATCTGAATATTATAATTTAATATCTTATGGCATATTTTCTGCTTGGCTATTATTGGGTGTAATACATTGCAATTTTTAGTGAGGGAGAAAGATAATGAATAAAATGAATTGGAAATTAGTTAGTCTGTTAATGGCTCTTACCGGTACCCCAGTTGCCCATGCCAGCATTCTGCTCGACTTAAATGGTGACTTACAAACTTCCGCCAATTATTCCATTGATTTTGCAGCAACCCAGGCAAGCACCAATGTGTTTTTCGCAGGTGCTACAGGCCCAGGTTTTATTGATGTAACTAATCTCAGTGTTGTTGACACCACGACCGGTTCTATAAATTTGTTTAGTAGTCCGTCCGTCGTATCAGTTAGCCCTTGGGTTATAACACCCGCATCAACCGGATCAGATTATTATTACATAACTAACGGAATAGCTTTTGGAGCAACTGGAGGCATCCCCGATGTTCTAAGCCAATTCATCAGTACGAATGCTGGTGATACATATAACATTACATTTACTGCCGTCGGAAATACTGGATTGACCAACTATGGCCCTATGGGGGTCGGTAGCTCTTCTGATATACAGGTTGGCACCGACTTCGGGGTGGCAACGACAAGCGTTCCTGAACCGGGTAGTTTGGCATTGATGGGCATCGCAGGTCTTGGCCTATTGCGCTTCCGCCGCAAAAACGTCTGACCGCTTCTTGTTTTGCAATATAAGGCTGCTTCGGCAGCCTTTAGTTTTGGCTAGGGCAGGGCACGTGCGACACAGCGACCCGGGAGTATGGGGGGGCAGTTCTCACATTCAAGCATTTTGTAGCAATGTAAGAACTGACCCCCTGACCCTCCTTCCTACTGGAACTACAATCCGAGAGTTCAGATCAAGGCGGCGCGGCGAACGAAATGAGCCGCTAACCGGATTAGCGTTCTAACCGATCAACCGCTCAACCGCCTCGCGGTACTTCTGTCCCGTTTTGACGGCTATATCCTCCGGCAATGGCGGGGCCGGCGGCTGTTTGTTCCAGCCCGAGGCTTCGAGCCAGTCGCGCACGAACTGTTTGTCGAAGCTCGGCGGATTGCTGCCGGTGCGATATTCGGCGGCGGGCCAGAAGCGCGATGAGTCCGGCGTCAAGGCTTCGTCTATCCAGTACAGTTGGCCGTGCTCGTCCAGGCCGAACTCGAATTTGGTGTCGGCAATGAGGATGCCGCGGGTGCGCGCATACGCCGCGGCCTGGGTATAGAGCGCGATACTGACATCGCGTACCTGAGTGGCCAGATCGGCGCCTAGCAGTTGCTGTGTCTGGGCGTAGCTGATGTTTTCGTCGTGCGCGCCGATCTCGGCCTTGGTCGAAGGGGTGAACAGAGGTTGCGGCAGCGACGCAGCCTGAGTCAGGCCAGGCGCCAGGGAAATGCCGCAAATGCGGCCGTCGTTCTGATATTCCTTCCAGCCCGATCCGGCCAGATAGCCGCGCACGACGGCCTCTACCGGCAATGGTTTGAGTCGCCGCACGACAATGGCGCGGCCGCTGATCTGATCGTATTCGCTGGCCTGCACGACGGATTCCGGGGTGTCGCCGGTCAGGTGGTTAGGAATGACGTGGCTTAGCCGGTCGAACCAGAACTGTGAAATGGTGGTCAGGACCGTGCCTTTGCCCGGGATCGGGGTGGGCAGAATGACGTCGAATGCCGACAGGCGGTCGGTCGCGACTATCAACAGACGGTGTTCATCGACCGCGTATAAGTCCCTTACTTTGCCGCGCGACAGCAGTTGCAGGGAAGGAATGTGAGACTGTAGGAGCGCCGGGGCCATAGCAAATATTCTTTTTCTGAAAAGCCTTATTATACCTTTGGACGCGTTCGCAGGCATTAACGCCGATAGGGTGTGTATGATAATCCTCGCCGACCTCGGCGGATTTGGTCAGGGGGCTGGTATTTGCGGTAAAATAGCGAAGATTATCTTCAATGAAACGAGTTTACCGTGGCCGAGCTGATTAAACCTTCCTTGTCTTATCGAGATGCCGGTGTCGATATTGACGCCGGCGATACCCTGGTGGAACGCATCAAACCCTGGGCAAAACGCACGATGCGGCCCGAGGTGCTGGGCGGCATCGGCGGCTTCGGCGCATTGATGGGTTTGCCGCAACGCTACAAGGATCCGGTGCTGGTGTCGGGCACCGATGGCGTGGGCACCAAGCTGAAACTTGCGTTCATGCTCGACAGGCACGATACCGTCGGCATCGACCTGGTGGGAATGAGCGTCAACGATATCCTGGTTCAGGGCGCTGAGCCATTGTTTTTTCTGGATTATTTTGCCTGCGGCAAGCTCGATGTGGCGGTCGCCGAACAGGTGATCAAAGGCATCGCACAGGGTTGCGAGCAGGCCGGATGCGCGCTCATAGGCGGCGAGACGGCCGAAATGCCGGGCATGTACCCAGCCGGCGAGTATGACCTGGCCGGATTTGCGGTCGGCGTGGTGGAACGTGCCGCCATTATCGACGGTCGCAGTATCGCGCGCGGCGACATCGTGCTGGGTTTGGCGTCGAGTGGAGCGCATTCGAACGGCTACTCGCTAATTCGCAAAATCATCGCGCTGGGCGAGGTCGATTTGCAGGCTGATTTCGACGGACGCATTCTGGCCGATGTCTTGATGGCGCCGACGCGGATTTATGTCAAATCGCTGCTGGCCTTGATGGCGGCGATGCCCGTACGGGGCATGGCGCATATCACCGGCGGCGGCCTGACGGGTAACGTGCCGCGTATACTGCCTGAGCATCTGAGCGCGACTATCGAGGCCGGGAGCTGGGCCATGCCGCCGTTATTCGGCTGGCTGCAAGAGCAGGGCGGTGTAACCGACGCGGAAATGCATCGTACTTTTAACTGCGGCATAGGCATGGTCGTGATCGTCGCGGCCGAGCATGCCGAGGCTGCGGTACGGCAACTGACGGATACCGGCGAAATGGTGTATCGTATTGGCAAGATCGACAAGCGCGGCGACAACGAAGCGCAAACTGTCATTCACGTTTGATTTTATCAAGTAATTTTATCAAGGGCGGAGTTGAAAATGGCCAGAATGGTTAACTGCATCAAATTGGGACGCGAAGCGGAAGGGATGGATTTTCCACCGTTGCCGGGGGAAATGGGACAGCGCATTTTTGCCAATGTATCAAAGGAAGCGTGGGCCGGGTGGTTGCGTCAGCAGACCATGCTGGTGAATGAAAACCGTTTGAATCTGGCCGATATCAAAGCGCGCAAATATCTGATGGAGCAGGTGGAAAAATACTTTTTCGGGGATGGCTCAGACAAAATCGAAGGCTACGTGCCGCCGTCGCACTAGGCCAACCATGCGGAAAATCAACCTCAGGCGAACGAGGCAGTGAAAAAAGTATTTATCAAGACGTTCGGCTGCCAGATGAACGAGTACGATTCGGCGAAAATGGCTGATGTGTTGCGCGAATCGGACGGTCTGGTGTCGACCGACGACCCGGCGCAGGCCGATGTGATCCTGTTCAATACGTGTTCGGTACGCGAAAAAGCGCAGGAGAAGGTGTTTTCTGACCTGGGGCGGGCGCGCGCGCTCAAAATCGCCAACCCCGACCTGATTATCGGCGTGGGCGGTTGTGTCGCCAGTCAGGAAGGTGCGACCATTATCTCGCGCGCGCCCTACGTCGATGTGGTGTTCGGCCCGCAAACACTTCATCGCCTGCCGGCGATGATTGCCAAGCGCAGAGCGAGCGGCAGGCCGCAGCTGGATATTTCTTTTCCCGAAATCGAAAAGTTCGATCACCTGCCCGCCGCCAAGGTAGACGGCGCTTCGGCATTCGTATCGATCATGGAAGGCTGCAGCAAATATTGTTCGTTCTGCGTTGTGCCATACACGCGCGGCGAAGAAGTATCGCGTCCTTTCAATGACGTGCTGGCCGAAATCGCCGGGCTCACCGCGCAGGGCATCAAGGAAGTGAATCTGCTCGGGCAGAACGTCAACGCTTATCGTGGCGAAATGGCCGACGGCGAAATCGCCGACTTCGCCCTGCTGCTCGACCATGTGCACGAATTGCCGGGAATCGAGCGCATCCGCTACACCACCAGCCATCCGCGCGAATTTACCGCGCGTTTGACCGCCACTTATGCGAGCCTGCCCAAACTTGCGGCGCATCTGCACCTGCCGGTGCAGTCCGGTTCGGATCGCATTCTCGCAGCGATGAAGCGCGGCTATACGGCGCTGGAGTACAAATCCATTATTCGCCGCGTGCGCGAAATGCGCCCCGATATCAGTATTTCGTCGGATTTCATCATCGGTTTTCCGGGCGAAACGGAAGCGGATTTCGAGGCTACCCTGCAATTGATCGCGGACGTGGGTTTCGATATTTCCTACAGCTTTGTCTACAGCAAGCGCCCCGGCACCTTTGCCGCCGATCTCGACGACGATGTGACGCAAGAGGTCAAGCACAGCCGTTTGCTGCGCGTGCAGCAGGCGATAGAAAACAACGTCCACCGCATCAGCCAGCTGATGCTCGGCACAGTACAGCGTATCTTGGTCGAGGCGCAGGCGCGGCGGGATGCCAGCGAACTGATCGGGCGTACCAGCAATAACCGCGTCGTCAATTTCGCCGGGCATCCGCAGCTGATTGGCCAGTTCGTTAACGTGAAAGTCACTTACGCGCGCACTCATTTGTTGCGCGGCGAGATGGTGTCTTGATGGAAATATCGTTTACTCCCGTCGACAACCAGCGCCTCGCCAATTTATGCGGCGTACTGGAAGAAAATATCCAGCAGATCGAAACCGCCCTGGACGTCAGCATTACCCGCCGCGGCGAACATTTTGACGTGAGCGGCGACACCGCAGCCATGCGCAACGCGACGGACTTGCTCGAACGGTTTTACCGGCGCGCGAGCGCGCCGATCAGCGTCGACGATGTGCAGCTGGCGCTTGTGGAGATTGCGCACAGCGAACATGAGATAAACGGAGGAATCCCCGTCACGCTGCGCACGCGCCGTAACGATTTGCGCAGCCGAACCCCGCGGCAGAATATTTACCTGACCCAGATCCAGGCGCATGACATTACTTTCGGCATAGGCCCGGCGGGAACCGGAAAAACTTATCTGGCGGTCGCCAGCGCGGTGGATGCGCTGGAGCGCGATGCCGTCAAACGCATTATCCTGACGCGGCCGGCGGTAGAGGCTGGGGAGCGGCTGGGATTCCTGCCCGGCGATCTGACGCAGAAAATAGACCCTTATCTGCGCCCTTTGTACGATGCCTTATACGACCTGATGGGTTCGGACAAGATGGCTAGGCTGTTCGAGCGCAACATCATAGAAATCGCGCCGCTGGCTTACATGCGCGGACGCACCCTGAATCAGGCCTTTATCATTCTCGACGAGGCGCAGAACACGACCCCGGAACAGATGAAAATGTTCTTGACGCGCATCGGCTTCGGCTCCAAGGCGGTGATCACCGGCGATGTGACCCAGGTCGATCTCGCGCGCCACCAGAAGAGCGGGTTGGTGGATGCAAGCGAGGTGTTGCAGGATATACGGGGCATCGCTTTCACCCATTTTCTGTCCGAAGATGTCGTGCGTCATCCACTGGTTGCGCGTATTGTTAACGCGTATGAAAAACGTGACCAAGCCCGCTGACTCTCCCCCCCGACGCCATACCCCGGCGCCACATTTCGCCGTTTCGGTGCAGCGTGGCATGCGCGCTCCTGATGCGCCGAGCCGTACCCAGATTATCCGCTATGTGCGCGCCGCGCTCGAAGGCGATGCCGACATTACCGTACGCATCGTCAACGAAACCGAAGGGCGCAAACTTAATAGCGACTACCGTCATAAAAATTACGCCACGAATGTGCTATCGTTTGTGTACGAGACCGAGCCCGCGATACAGGGCGACCTCGTGCTCTGCGCGCCGGTCGTGACGCGCGAGGCGGTGGCGCAAGGTAAAACCGCGCAGGCCCATTACGCGCACCTCATCGTCCACGGCGTTCTGCACTTGCAGGGTTACGACCATGAAAACGAAGCCGATGCGGCGCTGATGGAAGCGCGAGAAATACACATTGTTACCGGATTGGGATTCGCCAATCCGTATCTTGAAACGGAGTTGCAGAATCATGGATGAACCGTCTAAGCCGAGTTGGTTTGAACGATTAGGAGCATTGCTTACCCACGAACCCGAGACACGCGACGAATTGCTGGACATTTTGCAAGGTGCGTTTCAGCATAACCTGCTCGATGCAGAGGCCTTGGCGATGATAGAAGGCGTGCTGCAAGTCTCCGAAATTCAGGTGCGCGAAATCATGATTCCGCGCGCGCAGATGGATGTCATCGATATCAACGATGCACCGGATAAATTCATTCCCGTCGTGATCGAAACGGCGCATTCCCGCTTTCCGGTATTCGAGCGAAACAAGGACGATGTGATCGGCATTTTGCTCGCCAAGGATTTGTTGCGCTATTACGCCGAAACCGGCTTTCATGTGCGCGAAATGCTGCGTCCGGCGGTGTTTATTCCCGAGTCGAAGCGGCTTAACGTGCTGCTCAAGGAATTCCGCGCGAGCCGCAACCATATGGCCATCGTCGTCGACGAATACGGCGGCGTCGCCGGTTTGGTGACCATAGAAGATGTGCTCGAACAGATCGTCGGTGATATTGAAGACGAATACGACTTCGACGAGACCGAAGACAATATCATTCAGGACCGGGGCGGGCGTTATCGCGTCAAAGCCACTACCGAAATCGAAGACTTCAACGCAGCCATGGGCACAGAACTGATCGATACCGATTACGATACGATAGGCGGGCTGGTGGTCAACCGCTTCGGGCACATGCCCAAGCGCGGCGAGGTCATCGCCTTTGAAGGTTTGAAATTCGAGGTGCTGCGCGCGGACAGCCGCCGCGTGCATACGCTACTGGTAGAGAAAAAAATGCAGGTTCCTGTTGTGTGAGGCCGGGGCTTTCGGACCCATTGTTTTGGGCTTGTCTATTGAAATAATTTCCATATATTGATAGCATGACCACCAAGAAACGCTTTCGCAACAAATACCGTTTGCAGCTCCGGGAAAAAGATCATGAGCCTATGCATGTTCATTTGGTCGGAGGTGAAATTAATGCAAAATTTGATCTCATCACACT
>DAICZK010000038.1 GCA_027311185.1 Sulfuriferula sp. | reverse complement strand
CCATTTGCCCTGGCCGTAGTGCAGGATGCCGCCGGTCGCAAAGCGCTGATGCAGTGTTTTCATCAGGGTGTTGGCGAGTGCCCACTTTTGTTCGCCTAATGCCTCACTGATCCATTCCGGGCTTTCCATATTGTCGACGGCGACGAACGTCGGTTCGCCTCCCTGAGTCAAACGGACATCCCCCTGTGCCAGATCGGCATCGATTTTTTCTCCCAGCGCTTGTATCGCTTGCCACTGAGTTTCCGTATACGGCTTGGTGACGCGCGGGTCTTCGTGGATCCGGCTGACGGTCATGACGACCTCGAAAGTCGATTCGCACGGCGTAGTGAGCCCGCTAACCGGCGCCGCGGAGATCGGCGAGGCGGTGGCGGCCAGCGGGATGTGGCCTTCGCCGGCGAGCAGGCCCGAGGTCGCATCTAGCCCGACCCAGCCGGCACCGGGGATGTAGGCTTCGCACCAGGCATGCAGATCAGTGAATTCGGTGACCACTGCGCCGCTGCTGGTTACGGGGGCGTCGTCGGGCGTGAGCTGAATCAGGTAACCTGAGACAAAGCGCGCCGCGATGCCCAGATGCCGCAGCGCCTGCACCAGCAGCCAGGCACTGTCGCGGCACGAGCCCGAACCGCACGCCAGCGTGGTTTCAGGCGTTTGTACGCCTGGCTCCATGCGGATCAGGTAGGCCACTCGCTTCTGCACGGCCAGATTGATCTGTACCAGGAAATCGGTGCTGTTGAGCGTCTGCGGCAATTGTTGCCGAAATGTTTCGAGCCAGAGCTTGAATTGCTCGCCTTGCGCTTCGGTGGCCAGGAACGGAGCCAGATCGGTTTTGAGGTTGTCGGGGTAGCTGAAGGGAAAGTATTCCGCCCAGGGTTCGACGAAAAAATCGAATGGATTGATGATGGTCAGATCGGCGATCAGATCGACGGTGATGTGCAGCGATCTGGTGGGCTGGGGAAAATTGACGCGGGCGACGAAGTTGCCGTAAGCGTCCTGTTGCCAGTGAATGAAATGTTGCGTCGGTTCGATCGTGAGTGAATAGGCGGTAATGGGAGTGCGACTGTGCGCTGCCGGTTTGAGACGAATCTCGTGCGCAGATAAAACGACCGGACGGTCGAACTGGTAATGCGTACTGTGGTGGATGGCAGCGAGTATGGTCATGGTGAGGGCGGGGTCGGAGAGTTAGGCGAACAATTCCAGTCCGGATCGGGCAGCGAAGTGAACACTCCGCGTAGTCCTTCGCTCCAGCGCTGGCTGATATCGGCAAAATAGGGATCGCCGTTAGCGATGGTGTACTGGTGATGCAAATGCAGGCTGTTTACGTTGTAGCAGGCGAGGTCAATCGGCATGCCCACGGAAATGTTGCTGCGCATGGTGGAATCAAAAGACACGAGTACGCATTTGACAGCGTCCTGTAGCGAGGTTCGAGCTTCGATGACGCGATCGATGATGGGCTTGCCGTATTTGGTCTCGCCGATCTGAAAAAAAGGCGTCGCGTCGGTCGCCTCGATAAAATTGCCTTCGGCATAGACCAGGAACAGACGTGGTGCCTCGCCCTGTAGCTGACCACCCAAAATGAAGGTAGCGCCCATGTCGACATTGTTCTGCACCAGAAAGGGGCCGTCGCGCTCGCGCGCTTCGCGTACGCATTCGCCTAGCAGCATGGCAACGTTGTATAGCGAGTCTGCGTTCCAGACATTGGGCGTATCGGTATGGCTGCCGCGCTGTTCAAGCAAATTGACGGCGCTTTGAGTGATCGACAGGTTGCCGGAGCTGAGTATCACGACGACGCGATCGCCGACATTGACGAAGTGATACATTTTCTTGAAATTGGCGATTTGATCCACCCCCGCGTTAGTACGGGAATCGGAGGCGAATACCAGGCCGTCGTTGAGTTTGAGCGCAACACAATAAGTCATTTTAAGTTTGGGACAGGGTTGAAGTTTTATGATTGTACTTGCATGAGGCCGCGTCGCGGGATAATGGGGGAAATTTCATCCCTGCGCGCCAGGTAGCCAAGCCGGATTTCTTGCCCGAGGTTGTCTATTTTTACAAGAAAATCAGTAAGATACTCATGCAATCCCTGTTTGAAAATAGTTTCTATGCGGGCGAAGTGCAGCGCGGCATGCAACTCTCCGGCACAGCGGCGCGATTCGCGCCCGCTGATGCCGTTGATGATTTCAAGCGTGGTGTCGACTTCATTTAAACAGGCGTGCAGTGAGCGCGGCATGTCGGCGCGTAAAATCAGCAATTCGGCGACGCGCTGCGGCGTAATGACATCGCGGTAAATTTTTCGGTAGGCCTCGAAAGCGCTGACCGATTTGAGCAGGGCGCCCCATTGGTAATAATCCGCCGCGCCGCCTACATCTTTTACGCTGGGCAGCAAGATATGATATTTCACGTCGAGTATGCGCGCGGTATTATCGGCTCGCTCGAGGAAGGTGCCCAGGCGAATGAAATTCAGCGCGTCGTCCTTGAGCATGGTACCTACAGTCACGCCGCGAAACAGATGCGAACGTTCTTTTACCCAGTCAAAAAAACTGGGCGAGCAGTCCGGCGCGGCGCTGTTCCGCATCCGGTTCATTTCCAGCCAAGTGGCGTTAATGCTCTCCCACATCTCCGAGGTGATTGCACCGCGCACCGAGCGTGCGTTCTCTCTCGCCAGCATCAGGCTGTTGTAGATGCTGGACAGGTTCTCGGGGTCGTAGGCGATGAACCGGGTCACGACTTCCTTCTTGATCAAGTCATGTATTGCCTGGTATTGTTCGGCGCAGCCGCTGATGTTGAGCGGCGCGTACCACAAGTGCGTCTCTGCGCCTTCGCTGTCGTTAGGCAATAGCGCGGTTCTGTGCGTGACGTCGAGCACGCGAGCAGTATTTTCGGCCCGCTCTATATAGCGCGCCATCCAGAATAAATGACCGGCAGTCCGCGATAACATATTAATCCTCCAATACCCAGGTATCTTTGGTGCCGCCACCCTGCGACGAATTGACGATCAGCGAGCCTTCGGTCAGGGCGACCCGGGTCAGGCCACCCGGAACCAGCCGGATTTCCTTGCCGGACAGGACGAAGGGACGCAAATCCACGTGGCGTGGCGCAATGCCGGCCGCGACCAGGGTTGGGCAGGAGGACAGCGCGAGCGTTGGCTGGGCGATGAAGTTGGCGGGAGAGGCCAGGAGGCGCTCGCGATAGTCGGCGATTTCCTGCGCCGTGCTGGTCGGGCCGACCAGCATCCCATAGCCGCCCGAACCCTGAACCTCCTTGACGACCAGTTCGCCCAGATGAGCCAGCACATAGGCCAGATCGTCGGCTTTTTTCAGTTGCCAGGTCGGCACGTTCGACAGGATGGGCGTCTCGTCGAGGTAGAACGCGATCATCGCCGGAACATACAAGTAAGTGGATTTGTCGTCGGCGACACCCGTGCCGATGGCGTTGGCGAGGGCGACATTGCCGTGGCGGTAGGCGTCTACCAGCCCCGGCACGCCCAGGCTGGAATCAGGCAGGAACACGGTTGGGTCTAGATAATCGTCGTCTACCCGCCGATAAATCACATGAACCTGTTGCGGGCCTTCCGTGGTGTGCATGTAGACCTTGTGGTCATGGACAAACAAATCCTTGCCTTCGACCAACTCGACGCCCATCTGGCTGGCGAGAAAGGCATGTTCGAAATAGGCGCTGTTGTAAGGCCCGGGCGTCATGACCACAATGACGGGATCGCTGATGTAAGGCGGCGCCGATTCGCGCAGGGTGTCAAGGAGCATGAGCGGATAGTGTTCGACCGGTGCGACGGCATGTTCGCCGAACAGGTCGGGAAACAGCCGCATCATGGTTTTGCGATTTTCTAGCATATAGGATACGCCCGACGGCGTGCGCAGATTGTCTTCCAGTACGTAAAAATCATTTTCGGCAATGCGCACCAGGTCGATGCCGGCGATATGGGCGTAAACCTGATTGGGCAGGTCGATACCGCGCATTTCGGGGCGGTAGAGCTTGTTGTCCAGGATTTGGGCTGCAGGAATGATGCCGGCCTGGATAATATGCTGTTCGTGATAAATGTCGTGTAAAAAGGCGTTGAGGGCGCGCACGCGCTGCGTTAAACCGCGCTCCAGACGCGCCCATTCCTCGGCGCCGAATACTCGCGGCACGATATCGAAAGGAATCAGTCGCTCCGCTCCCGCCGCTTCGCCATACACGGCAAAGGTAATTCCCAGGCGGCGAAACAGCATTTCCGCTTCGCGCTGTTTTTGCGACAGCGCGTCGAGCGGTTGCGTGAATAATTGCGCTGCGATGTCTTGGTAATGAGCGCGGACTTCTCCGGTCGGAGTGAACATTTCGTCGAAAGCAACGGGAAGCGCGGGTTTTGCACTAATGTCATTCATGTTCATGTCCATGCTCTAATTACTGTTGTATAAGGCAATCTAACGCAAATTATGTTCCATCTGATAAATATATTTAACTATATGTTTTATAGAATATTTTCTTTAGTTTTCGTCAATGCTGGACAAACGCTGCGCCAAAATGGTGCGTTCTTGAGCGGATCGGCATTCATTATGGGCGCAGCGATTCTTGTTTGAAGAAAATCAATCGCATGGCACTACGCAGGTATTCTTATCCAGGCTGCGTATTTTTTTGAGCTGTCGCGCCATCAGGTAGACGAGTTTCTCCGCCGAGGTGGTGTTCTGTCCGGTAAAAAGCTGGCGGTCGACCACGACATGTTCCAGACCGGCGGCGGCGAAGCTCAATCGTCCGCCCAGTTGTTCCAGCCGGCCCGCCAGTCGTTGCGGGAGGTGGGTGTCCATGTCCGTCGGGTCGTCCCCCGCGCCGTTCGTACAGGTGAGACTGTAGTCCGCGAACAGCCAGCGTCCTTCGCGTTGCGCCAGAGCCAGCGCAGCACTGCCGCAACCGATTGCGCCGATCAGGCCGCGGTTAGCCAGCGTACGCCTGATCAACGTGCCGACAGCTTCGGTATGACCCGGATCTAGCACAGGTTCTTGCCAGTCCGGGAAAAACATCGCCTCGAATTTTACACCGGTGAGCGCAAGTCGTTCTACCGACAGCGGATTGCGCCAGGCTGCAATATCGTCGAGTTGCTCGCGCAGATTGAGGATGTGGCCGGCATCGTGGTCGTGATAGTGTGGGGCGAAACCGTGCTCGTCGGGAACCGCGGGTTTGCCGCGATGGGTAGCGACGCTGACGCGATGCCCGTGTTCCAGAAAAAGATGATGAGCGAGAACGAAGGTTTGCGCCCAGAACCCATTTAGCACGACTTCTCCGCCGTTAAAGCGTACACTGTCGGCGGCGGTCAGCAAGATTAGTACATGCGCCATTATTATTGTTGCGCTTCTATCATCGTGCCGAACCGCGTCGCTGGTCTGGCCGGTACAGCGCATTGTTGCGCGAGGCCGGGATTTTCAAGATAACAAGTACTTAGAATCGGCACATTTCCGGCGGCTGGCCCCGAGTTTAGGACACGGGTGACAAGCGTCGCAAAAAGGATGACAATTCTGCGCATGCTGGATTCCTCAAGGAGGGTAAGATGGGTAACAAGCAATATCATAGGGTATTTTGGGTTGTTGCGCTCGGTTTCGTATTGGCGGCGGCATTATATCTTGGTTTGACGCAACGGCCCCGGGCGCCTGCGGTCGCCATGACCGACTTGGCGGGCCGGCCGATAGTTTTGAGTCAATTGCGCGGGCACACGGTGCTGGTGGATTTCTGGGCGACCAGTTGCCCGGGATGCGTTGCAGAAATGCCGCGATTAGTGGATTTTTACCGGCGCTACCATCCGGCTGGTTTCGAATTGCTCGCTGTCGCGATGAATTACGATGATCTGGCTCAGATTCATCAGTTTGCCACTGAGCGCGGCTTGCCTTTTCCCGTTGTGTATGACAGTCAGGGCGCGGTCGCGCATGCGTTCGGCGATATCAAACTGACTCCGACCGCGTTCCTCATTGGGCCGGATGGGCACATTGTGGAGCAAACCATAGGCGATCTGGATTTCGCCAAGCTGCGGCGGCGTCTGGACGGGTCGGACAGTCGGACATGAGTGAGCCCCTGGTTTCCTATACATGGAAAAGTTATTTTGTAGTTCAGGCCGATTATCAGCTGTGGGCTAACGACCGCCTGTTCGCAGCGCTGGGGCAAATGGATACGTCTTTGTTGCGCAGCGCGCAGAGCCTGCCGTATGGTAGCATTTATGGCACGGTCGAGAGTATGCTGTCTGAGAGTCGGTCATGGTTCGCCGATTTGCGCGAAGATAGTTTACCCACGGCTGGCTCGGACATTCCAGCCGACTGGGATAGGCTGATCGAGGTGACGCAAGAACTCGTGCGTGCCTTGCAACTCTGGCTCGAACAATGCGAGGATGCCTTTTTCGAGCGCCAGGTAATCTGCCGGACGAGCGACGGCGCGGCGGAGACCTTGTGGGTCCGCGACGTGTTGACCCACATGATGATGCGTCTTGCGCATCAGCGCGGACAAATCGCCGTGACTATTACGCGTCTGGGTTACCGTAGCCTGGAAACGGATTATGTGTATTACAAGCGTGAAATGAGCGCTTACCGCGCGCAGCTGGCAGCATTGCCCCTCGATCGTGTCAGCAGCTAACCGGGTTTGTTCCTGCTGGCGATCACAGGGCGACCCTGGTTGTCCGTCAATGCGTCAATGTTCCGCCAATAGTGGAGCGACCCGTTCCTCAAGTCGGCCATAGTAGACTTGCCCGCTTATTTTGTAACGGACGACGCCGCTTTTGTCGATAATGAACGAGACTGGTACCCGGTCCACTCCGCCGAACGCTTGCTGCGTTGCCGTATCTGCGAGACCCGCCGGGAAAGTGTAACCGTGCGCGCGCATGAATTGCGCCACCAGCGCCGGATCATCTTCGATGGACAATGCCAGCACCTCGACGCCCTTGCGGCGCCAATCGCTATAGAATGATTGTATTTCGGGCAATTCATGGCGGCAGTATGGGCACCAAGTGGCCCAGAAACTGACGACGACGACTTTGCCGCGTAGCGCCGCAAGCGTCACGGTTCGACCATTGTCGAGTTGTGCCGCGACATGGGCAAGCGGCCGGTGCTCGGCGCTGATCCATGCCGGCGGGCGAAACCAGAAATAAACCAGCAGCACCAGCAGCACCAATGTCCAGGGGCTGGGAGTGAGTCGTTTGCGCCAGGGATGATTGATGAATTTTTTAAACATGCAGAGGTGAGATAGTGTTGTGGATCAAGGCATTACATATCATTTTTGTGGTCAGCTGGTTTGCCGGGCTGTTTTATCTGCCGCGTTTGTTTGTCAACCATGCCATGGTGCGCGAGGCGGCGACGATCGCACAGTTTAAGCTGATGGAGCGCAAATTGTACCGCTTTATGACCCCGTTGGGCGTGCTGGCGTTGGTGTTCGGCAGCTGGTTGTGGCTCGGTTACGGTTTTGCGGGCGCATGGCTCGATCTCAAGCTGGCGCTGGTCGCCGTATTGGTGGCGTATCATCTGTACTGCGGTCATCTGGTCGCAGTATTCGCGCGCGACGAAAATGGTCACAGCCACGTATTCTATCGCTGGTTCAATGAATTGCCGGTGTTGATTTTATTTGTCGTCGTAGTGCTAGTCGTAGTGAAACCGGAGTTTGCATGACCATGAAAACAGAACAATTTTTTGCTACCTGTCCACGCGGACTGGAGGCGATGCTGGCTGACGAGCTGCGCGAACAGGGAGCGCAATCGACGACTGCAACTTATGGCGGGGTGGCGTTCTCCGGAGAATTCGAGCTGTGTTACCGCGTCAATCTGCACTCTCGGCTGGCGAGCCGGGTGCTGTGGCGCATCGCCGGCGGGGAATACGATAACGAAGAAGATATTTATCAGGGCGCTTTATCGATAGACTGGCCCACCCGGTTCGAGGTCACGCGTACGATCGTGGTCAAGATGACCGCGCAGAAATCGCCGCTCAAAAGCCTGGAGTTCGCGACCTTGCGGATCAAGGACGCCATCTGCGACCGTTTTCGCGAAGCCGTCGGCGCGCGTCCTACCGTCGATATTCGCGACCCCGACGTGCGCGTGCATGCGTTTCTGACCGACAGGGAGTGTACTTTATACCTCGATACCTCGGGCGCTTCGCTGTTCAAACGCGGCTTGCGCATACAGGCGGGGGCCGCGCCGATCAACGAAAACCTCGCCGCGGGACTGATCAAGCTGTCGGGCTGGCGGCCCGGCGTGCCGCTGTTCGATCCGATGTGCGGCAGCGCGACCATCCTGATGGAAGCTGCCCAGATTGCGCTGAATATCGCGCCCGGCAGCGGCCGCAATTTCGGCTTCGAGAAGCTCCTGCGGTTCGAGCCCGCCGTCTGCGTGCCGATCAGGCAGGCTGCCGTCGCCGCGCAATTGCCCGCTACGCCGCAAGCGATTTACGGGCGCGACATGTTCGGCAACTCATTGGCCGATGCCAGGGTAAATCTGGAGGCGGCGGGCCTTGATCAGGTTATCGAGCTCAAGCAGGGCAACGTGCTCGAAGTGCCCGCTCCGGCCGAATCGGGCGTGATAGTCACTAATCCCCCTTATGGCATTCGTAACGGCGAGCAGGCAGAATTGCTGGAGTTTTATCCCAAGCTCGGCGACTGGTTGAAAAAGAAATGCGCGAGCTGGAATGCGTATATTCTTTCCGCCGACATGGAGCTGCCGAAATTGATCCGGCTCAACGCGACCAAGCGCACTCCGCTGTTTAACGGTGCGCTCGAATGTCGCCTGTTCGAGTACAAGATTGTCGCCGGATCGGCGCGCAAGTGACAGTCGCGGCTTGCGCGTCGTGAAGCGATTGTGCTAAAGGATATTGAGATTGCCGATCCCGGACATGATGTCGCGGTCTTTCGATTCCTGGCCCTGCAGCTTGATTTTCAGCCGCAGGTCGTTGAGCGAATCGGCGTTGCGCAGCGCGTCCTCGTAGCTGATCAGTCCGGCTTCGTAAATGTCGAACAGCGACTGGTCGAAAGTCTGCATGCCCATTTCGCGCGATTTGGCCATGATTTCCTTGATTTCGTGCACATGACCCTTAAAGATCAGATCGGCGATCAGCGGCGAGTTGAGCAGGACTTCGACCGCCGCGATACGGCCGGTTGTGCCCTTGCGAGCGATCAGGCGTTGCGACACGAAGGCTTTGAGATTGAACGACAAATCCATCAGCAACTGCTGGCGGCGATCTTCCGGGAAAAAGTTGATGATACGGTCCAGCGCCTGATTGGCGGAGTTCGCGTGCAGCGTGGTCAGGCACAGGTGGCCGGTCTCGGCAAACGCGATCGCGTATTCCATGGTTTCTCGGTCGCGCACCTCGCCTATGAGGATGACGTCGGGCGCTTGGCGCAGCGTGTTTTTGAGCGCGGAAAACCAGCTGTCGGTGTCTACGCCGACTTCGCGCTGGGTAATGATGGATTTTTTGTGTTCGTGCACATATTCGACCGGATCTTCGATGGTGATGATGTGGTCCTGCGCATTTTCGTTGCGGTATCCTATCATCGCTGCCAGCGAAGTCGATTTGCCCGATCCGGTGCCGCCGACGAAAATCACCAGACCGCGCCGCGCCATTGCAACGTCGCACAATACTGGCGGCAAATTGAGCTGTTGGAGTTTGGGGATGAGCGTGGTGATGGTGCGGATCACCAGGCCGATGCGGCTTTGCTGCACGAAGGCGTTGACGCGGAAGCGGCCGATTTCGGGTGGTGAGATGGCAAAATTGGATTCGTGCCCGAGCTCGAATTCCTGCCATTGCTTGTCGTTCATGATGCCGCGCGCCAGTTCGCGGGTATGCGACGGCGTGAGGGTTTGATTGGATACCGGGGAGATTTTGCCGTCGACCTTGATGGCAGGGGGGAAACCCGCGGTAATGAACAGATCCGATGCGCGTTTGCTCAGCATCAGTCGCAACAAATCGTGTAGGGTGGTTTGCGCGTCCATAGTTGTTTATCCCAGAAACATATCTTTGTTGGCGGCGCGGGTGCGGGCTTCGCCGACGGAAACGAGGTTGCGTTTGACCATGTCCTGCAAGCATTGGTCCAGCGTTTGCATGCCGACATTCTGGCCGGTTTGTATGGACGAGTACATTTGTGCGATTTTGTTTTCGCGGATCAGATTGCGAATCGCGGGTGTGCCTATCATGATTTCATGCGCGGCGACGCGCCCTGTGCCGTCTTTGGTTTTTAGCAGGGTCTGCGAGATCACTGCGCGGATCGATTCCGAGAGCATGGAGCGCACCATTTCCTTTTCGGCGGCAGGGAAGACGTCGACGATCCGGTCTATGGTTTTGGCCGCAGAACTGGTGTGCAGCGTGCCGAATACCAGGTGCCCGGTTTCTGCCGCAGTCAAGGCCAGGCGTATGGTTTCCAGATCGCGCATCTCGCCGACCAGTATCACGTCCGGGTCTTCGCGCAGCGCCGAGCGCAGCGCATTGGAAAACGACATGGTATGGGTGCTGACTTCGCGCTGGTTGATCACGCATTTTTTGCTCTGGTGGACGAATTCGATAGGGTCTTCCACGGTGAGGATATGGCCGTATTCGGTTTCGTTGACAAAGTCCACCATCGCCGCCAGCGTGGTGGACTTGCCCGAGCCGGTAGGCCCTGTGACCAGGACAATGCCGCGCGGCTGATTGGCGATTTCCTTGAAAATCTTTGGCGCGTTGAGTTCTTCCAGCGTCAGCACCTTGCTGGGAATGGTCCGGAACACGGCGCCTGCGCCGCGGTTCTGGTTGAACGCGTTGACGCGGAAACGCGCCAGAGTCGGCACTTCGAAGGAGAAATCGACCTCCCAGGCCTCCTCGTATACTTTGCGTTGACCATCATTCATAATGTCATATACCATGTCGTGCACGGTTTGATGGCTCATGTCGGGCAGATTGATGCGGCGTATATCGCCATGCACGCGTATCATGGGCGGCAGGCCGGCTGACAGATGCAGGTCGGAGGCTTTGTTCTTGACGGCAAAAGCCAGCAGCTCGGAAATTTCCATGGACTACCATTCCTGAAGGTTATATTCGCTCATTATGGACATAGTAAAAAGCACATTGCAAGCGGTTCGAGCGCGAATTGCATGGGCGGCTGAATTGTCGGGACGAGCGGCGCAGGAGGTGACGCTGCTGGCGGTGAGCAAGGGCTGTTCGGCGGCTGCGGTGCGCGCGCTGGCGGTCGAGGGGCAGCGCGCTTTCGGCGAAAGTTATGTTCAAGAGGCAACCGATAAAATAAGCGCTCTGGCGGACATGGACTTGTGCTGGCATTTTATCGGGCCGATACAGCGTAACAAAACCGCACAAATCGCGACGCAGTTCGCATGGGCGCATAGCGTGGATCGCGGTGTTATCGCCGAGCGCCTGTCGGCCGCGCGGCCTCGTGAGCTTGCGCCGTTGAACGTCTGCCTGCAGGTGAATGTCAGCGGCGAAGAGAGTAAAAG
>DAICZK010000037.1 GCA_027311185.1 Sulfuriferula sp. | reverse complement strand
ATTTAAGGGAACGGCAAGCATTTTGTAGGTTTTGTCGCAATTTATTATATTTTAGGATATTCAAATCTCTAAATTTACCAATACGAAAAAAAACAGCAAACAGGGAAGCGAACGTTCATTAACGAGCCCTTAGTCATAGAAGGAAATGAAATGTTGTTCTCTGGAGGTCGTCATGGCCAATAAATCTGACCTGAGCGGTAATCAGGAATTGTTGACTGTTTATGAAGTGGGCAAGATATTAAGCTCGTCGCTTAATTTGCCAAAAACGTTTCGCGAAGTCCTGAACGTGTTATCGGTCTATTTGAACATACGGCGTGGCATGATCAGTTTGGTGCAGGACAGCGGCGACTTGCACCTGGTCGGTGCATATGGGCTGTCGGATGAGGAATTCAGGCGCGGACGTTTTCAGTCCGGAGAAGGAATTACCGGAAAAATCCTGCAGTCGGGCGTGCCGGTCGTGCTGCAGGATATTGCCGACGAGCCGCTGTATCTCAATCGTACCGGTTCGTTAAACGGAACCGAGGATCAGGTCATTGCATTCATCGGCGTGCCAATCAAGGTGGGCGCCAAGGCGATGGGGGTATTGAGCATAGATCGGGTGGCGGGCGATTACGTGGGCAGTTACCAGAAAGATGTCATGCTGTTGACCATGGTCGCCAATCTGATCGGCCAGACGGTGCGCCTGCATCAGGGCGTGGTGGCCGAGCGCGCGGCGCTGTTGCAGGAACAGCAGCGTTTGAAAACCGAGCTGCGCGGCAAATACAGTCTGGACAACGTCGTGGGGTTCTCCAAGAGCATGCAGGAGGTGTTTTCCCAGGCGCATCTCGCCGCGCCGGGACGCGCAACCGTGCTGCTGCGGGGCGAAAGCGGCACCGGTAAGGAGGTGATCGCGCGCAGCATCCACTTTTTGAGTCCGCGTAAAAATGCGCCGTTCATCAAGGTGAATTGTGCGGCGCTGACCGAAACGTTGCTCGAATCCGAACTGTTCGGTCACGAGAAGGGCGCGTTTACCGGCGCGCAGGGGGAACGCAAAGGGCGGTTCGAGCTGGCGCAAGGCGGGACGCTGTTTCTGGATGAGATTGGCGACATATCGCCTGCGTTTCAGGCCAAGCTGTTGCGCGTGCTGCAGGAACGCGAGTTCGAGCGCGTGGGCGGCAACAAAACCATACAGGTCGACGTTCGCCTGATTACGGCGACCAACAGAAACCTGGAAAAATCAGTCGCCGACGGTGATTTTCGGGCGGACCTGTATTACCGGATCAATGTGGTGAGCATATTTTTGCCGCCTTTGCGCGAACGGCGCGACGACATTCCTTATCTGGTAGAGCGTTTTCTGGTCAAATTCAATCAGGAAAACAAGCGTGATCTGACGATGACGCCCGAATCCATGCGGGTATTGGTCAACTGCTACTGGCCGGGCAATGTGCGCGAACTGGAAAATTGCGTGGAGCGCACCGCGACCATGACGCGCAACAATACCATCCGCGAGATCGATTTCCCTTGTCAGCACGGCAAGTGTCTGAAACAAACGCTGCACGGAGAATTCGAACCGATACCCATCGTGATTCAACCCATGCATAAGGAAAAACCGGCAGCGCCTCACGAGCATGTGGCGCCCCCGGTTTTTGAAAACGAACGCCCGGCGGCTCCGACCACCGAGCGCGAACGCCTGATATGGGCGTTGGAACAGTGCGGCTGGGTGCAGGCAAAAGCGGCGCGGCTACTGAGTATATCGGCGCGCCAAATGGGCTATGCGCTGCTTAAATACAATATCGAAGTCAGGAAATTCTAGTTTTCTTGCTGTTGCTCAATCGGCACAGCGGTCAGATATACGAAATCGCGAGCCATCGGAATGTAAGTCCTATCCAGTGTCCAGTCGTGTTTGGCGTGCCGGATATCCAGATTGCGCAGCCGATAGGGACAAACCTGATGGTATGCTGCAGTGCAATGGTGTTGACCCTGTTATCGGGGTTACGGATTCACACTATAATCAGCCATGATCTTTCATGAAGGAAATACCGATGAAACTACTTGAATCGTTTTTCGAAGGCGCGTTGTGGCGCAGCCGTTATGTAGTGCTTTTCGCCGTCGTAGCCAGCATGATTGCGGGCTTTGCCATCTTCTACATGTGTACTGTAGACGTGTTCTTCATGATCAAACATATCATCCATTATGCTGATCCGGACCTCAGCGCGTCTGCCAGGCAGAGTTTGCACGAGGACACCATTACCCACGTCGTTGAGGTAGTCGATGGCTATTTGCTTGCCACCGTCATGCTGATCTTCTCGCTCGGACTCTATGAACTTTTTATCAGCGACATCGACGAGGCCAAGGGGGAAGCAAGATCGAGCAAAATACTGCTGATCGAAAGTCTGGATGATCTGAAATCACGACTTGCCAAGGTGATTCTGATGATCCTGATCGTCACGCTGTTCCAAGAAGCGATCCGAGTGAAGATCGAAACACCACTCGATCTGCTTTATCTCGGCGGGGCCATCGCGCTCATCGGCCTGGCACTTTACCTCTCGCATGCGTCAGATGCCAAAAGCGAACATTGATGTTACGCCCGACGCTGCAACTCGTTCCGGGTAACGGGGTCAGTGTCCTCACGGAAAGATCACTAATCTATTGATTAAAAATTTAAAAAACGGAAGTTTCCCGGTTTGTTTGAATAATTTTTCACTAGCATTGACTGAAATCACTATTTGACGGTTTTGTTATTTTTACGACAAAGGCCGACAAGCGACACGGCGATTGTCGTGCTCGGCACCAAAGGAAATTTCTTGTTAATGCAGTAACTATCTGATTAATAAAAATATATTATCTGGCATGCTTCTGGCTAATGGTTGTGCGTGGGGTTATTTTTAGCGCAACTTTTGATTTAGGGGCGATTCATGCAATCTACGATGACAGATATGGAAACGTCGGCCGCCAAACCGCTGACACAGATACTTGAGCAAATAGCCGAGCATAAAGGCTGCGGTACTTCCAGCGAGGGCGGCAAGGCGAGCTGTGGTTCGTCGGACGGACCGGCCGATATGGCGCCCGAAGTATGGGAAAAGGTCAAGAACCATCCTTGCTACAGTGAAGAGGCACATCATCACTACGCGCGCATGCACGTCGCAGTGGCACCCGCCTGCAATATCCAGTGCAATTACTGCAACCGCAAATACGATTGCGCCAACGAGTCGCGGCCAGGCGTGGTCAGCGAAAAACTGACGCCGGAGCAGGCCTCGAAAAAAGTGCTGGCCGTAGCGTCGGCGATTCCGCAGATGACGGTGCTGGGCATCGCCGGACCCGGGGACCCCTTGGCAAACCCGGCCAAGACCTTCAAGACTTTCGAGCTCATCGCCAAAACGGCGCCGGACATCAAGCTGTGCCTGTCGACCAACGGTCTGGCTCTGCCCGACCATGTTGACACGATCAAGGCGTTCAATGTCGATCATGTGACGATTACCATCAACATGGTCGATCCTGAAATCGGACAGCATATTTATCCGTGGATTTATTACAAGAACAAGCGCTACACCGGCATAGAAGCTGCGCGCATCCTGACCGAACGGCAGATGCTAGGGCTGGAGATGCTGACTGCTGCGGGCGTACTGGCGAAGATCAATTCGGTCATGATCCCGGGCATCAACGACAAGCATCTGGTCGAGGTGAACAAGGCGGTCAAATCGCGCGGCGCATTTCTGCATAATATCATGCCGCTGATTTCGGCACCCGAGCATGGCACCGTATTCGGCCTCAACGGCCAGCGCGGGCCTAGCGCGCAGGAACTCAAGGCGTTGCAGGACGCGTGCGAAGGCGACATGAACATGATGCGCCATTGCCGTCAGTGCCGTGCCGATGCTGTCGGCCTGCTGGGTGAGGATCGTAGCGCCGAGTTTACCACTGAGAAAATCGACGAGATGAGCGAAGTCGTCTACGACGCCGAATCGCGCAGAAACTACCAGGCGCTGGTCGAAGCGGAGCGGATGGAAAAAGTTGCCGCCAAGGAGGCCGCGATGGCCAATCTGGATACGACCGACATCAAGCTGATGATTGCTGTTGCGACCAAGGGACAAGGGCGCGTCAACGAGCACTTCGGCCACGCTACCGAATTCCAGATTTACGAAGTCGGTTCAGCCGGTTCGAAATTCGTCGGTCACCGTCGCGTCGACCTGTATTGCCAGGGCGGTTTTGGCGAGGAGGAGACTTTGCCTTCGGTCGTTCGCGCCATCAACGACTGTCATGCGGTATTCGTTGCCAAGATCGGCGGTTGCCCGCGCGATGAACTCAAGGCCGCGGGGATAGATCCCGTGGACCGGTTCGCGCACGAGTTTATCGAGGAATCGGCGATCACCTACTTCAGGGAATATTGCGCCAAGGTGAGTACGGGCGAAATTGAGCATCAGGCACGCGGCGACGCCGATATCCGTCAGGGCGCGTACATCGCCGCTGCGTGATCGCGGCTTATTTCAAGTGGAGTTTAGAAGGATACGTATCATGGCTTACAAAATTGTCGCGTCTCAATGCACGGGGTGTTCGGCTTGCGAACCGGAATGTCCGAATGTCGCAATCCGTGAGAAAAATGGCGTGTTTATTATCGACCCGAAAAAATGCACGGAATGTATCGGGCATTTCGACGAAGCGCAATGCGTTGCGGTTTGTCCGGTCGATCTGACCTGCGTCATTGATAACGCATACCCGCGTTATCAGGCTTAAGCCGTTATTTTAGGAGGAAAAGATGAATATAACCATTACACCCAAAGCCGAGAAATTCATGCGTCGCATCGTGCGTTTTGGCGGCGGTCCAGCCGATTCGGGCTTTCGCCTTAGCGTCTCGCCGGGCGGCTGTTCGGGTTTGGCGGCAGAATTCAGCGCCGAAGCCGCACCCATGCCGGGCGATGTCGCATTCGACTGGAACGGGCTCAAGCTATTTTTGCCGGTAGAAAGCCGCTTGCTGCTCGAAGGCGTGACCATAGATTTCATAGACACGCCGATGGAATCCGGTTTGAGTTTCATCAATCCGAATGCGGCATCGTGCGGGTGCGGGAGTTCCGGTTCGTCGGCCGGCGATGCCGGTACGACAGTCGTTAACGTTTCATCCATCAAACGCGCCTGAGTGTATCCAGCCATGTCTGCTGCGACATTGACAGAGTCGTTGGGGCTGGATTCGAGCCTGACTGGCGAGTTGAATGACTGGCTGGAATCCGCCTGTCTCGGCGGCGCAATAACCGCCGAGGTAGCGGAAGATTTGCAGCGTGCAGCGGCGGCATACCACCTCGACGGGGTAGCGGAAGGGTATCTCTTGCAGGCTTATGCGCGAGCGCCCGAACACCCTGCGGTGCATATTGCGCTGTACCGGTTTTATTTTTACAAGAATCGTCTGAGCGAGGCGCTCGATGTAGCGCAACGCTGTCTGGTTAAAACGGCGATGGATTTGAATTTGCCGCAAGACTGGCAAGCAGTGACGCCGCAACATGCGGATTTTTCGACTTATGCCGCTGCGCCGAGATTTTATCTGTTTACCCTGAAGGGGTGCGCGTATCTGCACATGCGCCTGGGGGAAATGGATACCGGAGCGGCGATGGTGGACAAATTGACGATGCTCGATCCCGCCGACAGGCTTGGAGGTTCGGTTTTGCGCGGGGTGCTGGAGCGTATTGGGCAAGATGATGACGACTGAAACTACAGAGGCTTTCGCGGCAGTGGACTGGCAAGGCTGCGCATTGAACTGCGAGACCTGTTCGTACCGCGAGCTGCTTGCGGAAAATCGCTGCCAGCCTCAGCTGGCCTGCGTGTTCGATCGTTATGCCTTGCGCATAGACCGGTTTTTCCGCTGGAATCCCAAGCTCGCCAAGGATCAGCTCCGCCATCCTTATTTCGAGGTGCGGGCCATTGCCGCCAAATATGTTGAAGTTTTTCATTTGCCGCAGCTCATTAACGATGCGGACGAGACAGTGCGCTGGAGCGCGGCGCAACGTCTGACTTTGCGGCAGTTGATGAAGTTGCGACAGGACCCGGATCGCGAAGTACGGATTCGTGTCGCGACACGGTTGCCGGAAACCGATTTGATCAGCATGGTGCACGATAGCGATTATTACGTGCGGACTATCGTCGCGCGCCGCCTGCCGGTGGGATTGTTGCCGCAGATGGTGCATGACGAGGATGCGGAAGTGCGCGGTGAGGTCGCAAAGCGCATCGGTATCGATTGGCTCAGCGTCATGGCCAACGACGAGGCAGTTACGGTACGCTTGGTCGTGGTGCGGCGCATGTCGGCGACACAGCTCGCCATGCTGCTCGACGATCCTGACTGGCGCGTGCGCTACGAGGTGGCGAAACGCATTGATGTGGTCAAGCTGGCGCGGTTGTCGGTCGACGAAGACGAAGCAGTACGCGAAATGGTGACGTCGCGCCAGCAGGCGGCGAGGTCGATAGTCCTCAGGCATTCTGTTAACAAGGGGCTTTATCATGAAAATCAGTCGTGACGATAATGTGGTCGAGCTGACCGGGCCGCCGGTTTTCAATTACGGCGAAAAGGTCAAAAGCCTGAAAACCGTGCGCAACGATGGCACGTTTCAGGGCAAGGAGATCGGAGACATACTGGTCAAGAAAGGCGACATCGGTTATGTCACCAGCATAGGGAGCTTTTTGCAGCAGTTTTATATCTACGGCATAGAATTCGTCGAGTATGGTTACCGTGTCGGCATGTGCGGCAAGGAACTCGAATCGCTGGAGCCGAACCGCGCACCGGCGGAAGAATATCTGGAATAGGTGCGATGTCCGGTATCCGGATACCTGCGGCGATGGCAGGCGGAATGTTTTGCAGACTTATTTTATCTGGACTGATTTTGACGGAGTATTGAGTTATGGATGCGAGTACAGCGAAATTTCAATGGGGGCAGCGCGTGGTCGCGGAAATTGATCTGGTCAACGACGGCTCCTATCCCGATTACGCGGTGGATGAACTGCTGGTGCCGCAAGGCACCGTGGGCGAAGTAGTGCAAGTTGGGCATCATGTCGACAGCAACACCCCCGTCTACATGGTCGAATTCATGGCATCCCCTGAGCAGGGTCGAGTCGTCGGTTGCCTCGAAGACGAACTTGCCCTCGCGCCCTGAGCGAGACGATCATGAACAAAGGACGGATGACCCATCATCAGCACGCGGGCGCGGACCCTGCGGCGCGTCGCCCCGGGGTGGCAAGCTGGGCCGCGCATCCGAACGAACTTGATTTGCGGCGCATTGCGAAATTGCTCGAACAACGGCAGCGTTACCGTTACGTCACGCCCGAGGTATTGCCCGTCAGCGAGGGTTACCTGATCGTCAGTCCTTGTTGCGCGCGTAATATCGACGCGGAGGGGGGCACGGTCGACATCGCCAGGCTCGAATATGTGGCTGACCTGGGGGCTTGGCGGCTGTATCAGAAGGATCACGTGTACGACAGCTGGGAGCTGCATACGCATGCGGCTGATCTGCAGACGGCGATCGCGTATCTCAATCAGGATCCGCAAAGGGTGTTCTGGCAATGACCCATCCCGCCTGGATTTACATGGATAACAACGCGACTGCGCCGGTGGCGGAAGAAGTCGTCGCGGCAATGACGATGTGTCTTGCGGAGTGTTACGGCAATCCGTCCAGCCAGCACAAGGCTGGTGCGGCGGCCAAGCAGATGGTGCTGGAAGCGCGTGCGAAGGTAGCGGTGCTGCTCGGTGCGACATTGGCCGAAATCGTTTTTACCAGTGGCGCGACCGAGAGCAACCATCTGGCCATACTGGGCGCGCTGGCGCGTGACCCGTCGCGGCGGCACGTGGTGGTCAGCGCGGTGGAGCATCCTTCGACTCGTTTGCTGCTCGCGCGTCTGATTCGCGAGGGCGTGAGTGTCACCGAAATCGCCGTCGACAGCGACGGGCTGCCGGATCTCGACGCGCTGCGCGCCGCGGTCACGCCACAGACCGCGCTGGTGAGCATGATGTGGGTAAATAACGAAACCGGCGTCGTTCTGCCGGTAGCGCAGGCAGCAGCGATTGCTGCCGAATGCGGGGTGCCGTTTCATACCGACGCGGTACAGGCAGTAGGGCGTTTGCCTATACAGCTCGGCCAGTTGCCGATCGACATGCTGTCGTTTTCAGGGCATAAGCTTCACGCCGCCAAAGGCATAGGCGTGCTGTTCGTGCGCAAGGGCTTCAAACTGCCGGCATTGTTGTCCGGCCACCAGGAACGCGGGCGGCGCGGTGGTACCGAAAATGTTGCCTCCATCGTCGGACTGGGCGTGGCGGCAGAGCAGGCGATGATACGTCTTGAGGTAGACGGGCAACGTATCCGTGGCATGCGCGATTATCTGGAGCAGAAAATTGCGCAAACGCTGCCGTTCGCGCAGGTTAACTCTGGCAACGTTGCGCGAGTGGCGAATACGAGCAACATGCGTTTTGGTCTCATCAACGCCGAGATCGTACTCGACAGGCTGGATAAATCCGGTATCTGCGTCTCCAGCGGGTCCGCTTGTACCGCGGGAGGTACCGAGCCGTCGCATGTTTTGCTGGCGATGGGGCAATCGCCGGATCAGGCCCTCGCCGCCGTGCGTTTTTCATTGAGCCGTTACAACACGATGGAAGAGGTGGAGCGTCTCCTTGAAGTGTTGCCGAATATGGTACGACCATTGGCCGGAATCGCCGCTTGATGGAATTTTAGTCGTTGATTGGAAATCTGAATATGAAAATTATGATCCGTAAAAATGCTGCCGGCGCATTATCGGCCTACGTACCGAAAAAGGATCTTGAGGAGCCCATCGTCGCGATGGATACGCCGACGATGTGGGGCGGCATCATCACGCTCGGCAACGGACTGCAGCTGGAGCTGCCGGCGCTGGCGGCCGACACGGCGCTGCCGATCACGGTCGACGCGCGTAAAGTGGGAGAATGACATGGCTATTGAAGCTGAGCGAATCGATGAACTGGCGGCATTGCTGCTGGCTGTTCCTGCTGGCGGCAACCCCGTACCGGTGGTGCGGGCGTCTTTTCCAGATCTGACGGTGTCGCGCTGCGATGCAGCCGACATGCGTCACGAAACGCCGTATCGGCGTATCGGCGAGTTCGACGTGTTTCTGGTTGACACCAGCAATCATTGCTGGCGCATGATAGACGAGCCCGGGGTTGCCACGGGCGTGATACTCGCCGCGTGGAGCTGAACCTCATGGAAACCGAAGACTGGATCGTCTTGACCGACCCTGACATCAGCAAGACCGAACTCGATGCTGTAGCAGAGGTACTCAAATCCTCGCGCATCTCGGCGGGCGAAGTGGTCGAGAAATTCGAGGATGCCTTCGCTGAAAGCCTGGACCGGCGCTACGGCATCGCAGTCGCGAACGGTACCGCGGCATTGATGGTGGCCCTGCGCGCGCTCGGCATCGGGCCGGGTGACGAGGTGATCGCGAGCGCCTATTCCTGGCACCAGATAGCGCATGCGATAGTGCTGGTCGGCGCGACGCCGGTGTTTGCCGACATCGATTACTGGTCGGGCACGATGGCGGTCGACAAGGCGGCGGCGAAAATTACGCCTCGAACCCGCGCGCTGTTGGTAGGCAATACCAACGGGCACCCGGCGGCATGGCGGCCGTTTCGGGCGCTGGCCGATTTGCACGGTCTGAAACTGATCGAGGATTCCACCGAGGCGATCGGCTCGCGTTATCACGGCGAACTGGTCGGCACGTTCGGCGACCTGGCAATTTTCGATTTCTCGCAGCCGTCTGCGCTGGTCTGCGGCGAAGGCGCGATGATAGTGACCGACGATCATCAGCTTGCCAGTGAGCTGCGTTATACGCGCAGTCGCAGCCTGGATGAGCGATTTTCGATTTCCATCGCGGGGCGCGTGCCGTATCAGGCATCCATTAGCGACATGGCCGCCGCGCTGGGTCTCGCGCAACTGGATCGGCTGGATGAAATACTGGCGCGGCGCAAACGCGTGGAAAGCTATTACAGCGAATACATACAATCGTTCGAGGGCATCAAGCCGGCGTATGTCGCGCCCGAGGTCGATGAGGTGCACTGGATGGTTTATCTTATCCATCTGGGAACCCGTTTTACCCGCAGCGCACGCAACCAGATCGTCGATGACCTCCTGACTGCGCAGATCGAAGTACCCGCGTTCTGTAATCCGCTGCATCTTCAGTATTACTACAGTACGCTGGGTTACAGGAAAGGCGATCTGTTCGTGACCGAAAAAATCGCCGATCGTTCGTTGTCGTTACCGTTTCACGCACATCTGGATAAAGACACGGTGCTCTTTATCGTCACTACGACCAAGGATTCATCGATTAACGTCGGTGCAGGTGCCGCCATTTATTAACGGCTTGTTTTTTGCCAAACATTGAAAGCTCGTCATGACTGATACCGCTACCTTACTCAGACCGTTGATCGAAGGCCTTGCCCATGATCGCATTATTCCCTATTTCGGACCCGGTATGCTCGATCTAATCGCCCACGGCTCGCCGGTGCCGGCTACTCCCGAGGCGCTGGCCGAACTGATGACGGCAAAAGTCACGGTGCCGCACAAAATCCGCAAGCGCTTGACTTCAGCCGCGCAGTTCATCGAGAACTTCAAACACCGCAAGACGCTGACCAGTCTGATGAACGCTGCGTTCGAGCCCAGCGTTACGCCGTCGGCGTTGCATAATTATTTCGCATCGTTGCCGACGCTCTCACTGCTGGTTGCCGCCTGGTACGACGATGCCCCGCAAAACGCGTTTGCCGCACGCAGTAACTGGGGACTGGTGCAGGGTTTGTCGCAAGCCGAGCATTTCGGTCAGTGGACGGCATATTTCCACGCCAACGGCAGCCCCGCTACCGAGGCTGAAGCCGAAACCTGGAGCAGCCTGCTATACCAGCCTATAGGCTGCGTGCGCCCGGCCGCCAATTATCTCGTTTCCGATTCGGATTATGTCGAAGTGCTGACCGAGATCGACATCCAGACGCCTATTCCGGCGCGGGTGCAGTCGCTGCGCGCCGGCCGCCATTTCCTGTTTCTGGGCTGTCGTTTTAACGATCAGTTGCAGCGTACTTTCGCGCGCCAGATCATGAAACGTTCGTCCGATCAACACTGGGCCGTGCTGTCTTGCGAGCCTACGCGCAACGAATTACGTTTCCTCACCGAGCAGAATATCCAGCCGATTTATATGCCGTTAGCAGAATTCGCGGCGATACTGACGCAGGAGCAGTTGGTCGACGCAGCTTGATTTTTTGTTTTTTGTTTATATTTTTCAGTAAGGAGTTTACAGTATGTCCCAGTTAACCATACAACCCAGCGGTAAAACGGTCGAAGTCGATGCTGGAATCAGTTTGCTTGCCGCGATTATGCAGGCTGGCGAAAAAATCATGCATAAATGCGAAGGCAAAGCCGAATGCGGTTCCTGTCACATTTATATACAGGAAGGCCGCAAAAGTCTGTCCAAACCGCAGCGCCTGGAGAACGAAAAACTCGACAGCATCGTTGGCGTCAGCTCCAAATCGCGCCTGGCTTGCCAGACCATGATGGGTGCCGAAAACGTTACCGTGGAATTGCTGAGTT
>DAICZK010000036.1 GCA_027311185.1 Sulfuriferula sp. | reverse complement strand
GTTATGCTCTGGGATATGAAATACCGGGCGGGCGGTGTCGGCGGGAATGCCTGCCGCACGCAAACTGGCGCGCATGCGCTGCACCGGATTGGGGTCGCTAGCGATAGCGGGACCGCTGAAATGGTAAGGCCGCCTGGGTTGGTTGCCGATGAGATAACGGGTGCGGTTTCCGGTCAGCTGTAAAAACATCAGCATCAGACGCGAGCGATCGTTTGATTGCAGGTCGATGATCAGGTCGTAGCGTTCGCGCCTGATTTCTTGCATCCAGGCCCAGATTGCCGACCATTTTCCGGTTTTGGCGCGCACGTTGATACTGCTGACCCGGGTAAATCGGCTGTCGCCGGCAAACAGTGTGTGCCAGGGTGGCAGGGTATTCAAATCGATGCGGGCATGGGGAAAAGCACGCGCAACGTCTTCCATGATGCAGGTGGCCATGGCAATATCGCCCAACGCGCTCCACTTGATGATCAGAATGCGACGGATGTCGGGGTCACCGGGTAAGTCTGCGGGCATAACGGCTGGCGCTTAATCGGGTTTGATCGCTTTGCCGAAGCTGTCGAGCAACGGCTGTATTTCCGCGCGTTTAAGTTTAAGCGCCGCCTGATTGACGATCAGCCGCGCGCTGATGTCCATCACTTCAGCGACCGCAACCAACCCGTTCGCTTTCAGGGTGCTGCCGCTGCTGACCAGGTCGACGATGACATCGGACAATTTGACCAGCGGCGCGAGTTCCATCGAACCGTGAGCTTGATCAGGTCGACATGCACGCCCTGCGCCGAGAAATAGTCGCGCGATGTGTTCAAATATTTGGAAGCTACGCGCAATCGGGCGCCCTGGCGCACCGCGCGCTCATAATCGAAAGCGGGATGCGCGGCCACCATCATTTTGCAACGCGCGATTTTGAGATCCAGCGGTTGATACAAATTCTCGCCGCCATGTTCGATCAGCACATCCTTGCCGGCTACCCCGAGATCGGCGGCGCCGTACTGCACATAGGTCGGTACATCGGTCGGGCGGATGATGATCAGACGCACCCCGGGATGATTGGTGTCGATGATCAGTTTACGCGACTTTTCCGGATCTTCGCGCGGAACGATACCGGCGGCAGCCAATAATGGCAAGGTCTCGGCGAAAATACGGCCTTTCGATAAAGCAATGTTAATCATACTTTCCCTTAATCACGGAAACAGCAATTATAGCAGCTCGGCGAGTCGGCCAAAAGCCAACGTCGCTCTCGCCGGTGTTACAGTAAAAAGCCCGCAATGATTATTTGGGAATCAATGCACGCGCTTGACGTGCGCGCCGAGCTGGTTGAATTTTTCTTCTATGCGTTCGTAGCCGCGGTCGATATGATAGATGCGTTCGATCACCGTTTCGCCTTCGGCCACCAGCGCGGCCAGAACCAGCGAGGCTGAAGCGCGCAGATCGGTCGCCATGACCATCGCGCCTTCCAGTTTATCGACCCCGCGAACCAGCGCCGTATTGCCCTCGATCTCTATGTTTGCGCCCAGGCGCTGCATTTCCTGCACATGCATGAAACGGTTCTCGAAAATCGTCTCGGTGATGCTGCTTACGCCCTCGGCGATGCAATTCATCGCCATGAATTGCGCCTGCATATCGGTCGGAAATGCAGGATATGGAGCGGTTTTGATATTGACCGCAGAGGGGCGCCTATCCATGCTCAGGGTAATGGTGTCCTGGTCGCAGCTTATCTTCGCCCCCGCTTCGCGCAATTTTTCTATTACCGCGTCGAGCGTATCAGTGCGCGTCTGGCGCAGTTTGATCTTGCCCTGCGTCATCGCCGCGGCGACCAGATAGGTGCCGGTCTCGATCCGGTCCGGCATGATGCTGAAACGCGCTCCGTGCAATCGCCCCACCCCGCGTATCCTCACGGTATCCGTTCCGGCGCCGCTGATATCGGCGCCCATGGCTATCAGGCAATTGGCGAGATCGACGATCTCGGGTTCGCGGGCGGCATTTTCCAGGGTCGTCGTGCCCTGCGCCAAGCTCGCCGCCATCATCAGATTTTCGGTGCCGGTGACGGTAACGCTGTCCATAAAGATTCGTGCACCCTGCAAGCGCGCGGCTTTGGCGTGTATGTAACCATGCTCGATGCTAATTTCAGCGCCCATGGCTTTCAAGCCCTTGATATGCAGATCGACTGGGCGCGACCCTATCGCGCACCCGCCCGGCAACGATACTCTGGCTTCGCCGTAACGCGCGAGCAACGGACCCAGCACCAGGATAGAGGCGCGCATGGTTTTAACCAGGCTGTACGGCGCTTCAAGCCGGTCCAGCCGAGCCGCTTGCAGATCGATACCGCCGGTTTCATCCAGACTGATCTGCATGCCGATATGGCCCAGCAAGGTCAGCGAGGTGCTGATGTCTCTGAGCTTGGGCAAATTGTCGAGATGCAGGGTTTCTTCTGTCAATAACGCCGCGCACAGGATCGGCAGCGCTGCATTTTTTGCTCCGGATATACAAATTTCGCCTTCTAGTCGGGTGCCGCCTTGTATTGCCAATTTATCCATCAATGACTGGCCTCGGCCCATTGCTCCGGGGTGTAGGTTTTCATTGACAATGCGTGGATTTCCGCTTTCATGCGGTCGCCCAGAGCGAGATAGACCAGCTGATGTTGTTGTACGCGATTTTTGTTGGCGAAGGCGGGGCTGACGATTATCGCTTCGAAATGCTCGCCATCGCCGACGACCTGAACCAAATCGCAAGCCATGCCGGTTTCTATGGAATATTTGATGCTGTCGGGTTGTACCATTTAAAATTCTCGCTTTAATGTCGCAGTTTATATCCGCGCTGTAATAAAATTAAACTAAGGATGGATAATGCCACAAAACAGGCTGATACGACGAGCAGACTCACATCGGGCGCCACGTCGCTGGCCCCGAAGAAGCCGTATCGAAATCCGTCTATCATATAAAAAAACGGGTTGAATCGCGAGACTAATATCCAGAATGCGGGCAAGGAATGGATAGAGTAAAACACCCCGGAGAGGAAAGTCAACGGCATGATGATAAAATTCTGAAAGGCCGCGAGCTGATCGAATTTTTCCGCCCAGATACCGGCGATCACGCCTAACGCCCCCAATGTGCCTGTGCCCAGCACCGCGAACAGAAGTATCCACAGCGGATGGCTGACGTCCCGGGTAGCCGTAAAAGCCAGCGTGCCGATGAAGACCCCTGCGCCGACCACCAGCCCTCTCATGATCGATGCAATGAGGTAGGCCGAAAAAAACTCTAGATAAGACAGCGGTGGCAGTAGCACGAACACGATATTGCCGGTGATTTTCGATTGAATCAGGCTAGACGAACTGTTGGCGAAGGCATTTTGCAACATGGACATCATCACCAGGCCCGGAACCAGAAACGCGATATAGCTGACCCCCGAATAGATTTCAACGTGCTTGGCAAGAACATGAGAAAAAATCAGCAGATACAGCAGCGCTGTGACGATAGGCGCGAGCACGGTCTGGACCGACACCTTCCAGAATCGTAACGTCTCTTTATAAAGCAGAGTATAAAAGCCGATCATGATCGCCCCATGATCTGCACGAAAACATCTTCAAGATCCGGCTCCGACAGGGCCATATTCTCTATCTCCACCCCGGCAAGCCGCAGTTGCGCGAGCATAGGTTCAAGTTCCGCAGGTGTCTTCATGGTCAATGTGTAAGTATTTCCGCTCTGGTGTACTACCCTGGAAATCAGTTCCAGAGGCAGGTTATCGGGACGTATGCTGATTTGCAGCCTTAATTCTCCGCCGTTTTTCAACAAATTGGCGGTTCGATCCAGAGCGACGATCTGTCCCTGTTTTAACATCGCCACGCGTTCGCATAAGGCCTCTGCTTCCTCCAGATAATGTGTCGTCAGCATGATGGTGTGGCCCTGCGCATTTAACTGCCGCACAAACATCCACAACGACTGCCGCAGTTCCACGTCGACGCCTGCGGTCGGCTCATCCAGCACGATGACCGGCGGCTTATGCACCAGCGCCTGTGCGACCAGCACCCGCCGTTTCATGCCTCCGGAGAGCTCTCTCATGTTGGCGTCAGCCTTGTCGGTCAAACCGAGATTGAACAGAACCTCATCTATCCAGTTGTCGTTATGCCGCAAGCCGAAATAACCCGATTGAATGCGCAGGGTTTCCCGTACTGTGAAAAAGGGATCGTATGCGAGCTCCTGCGGCACCACGCCGAGTAATTGGCGCGCCGCGCGGTAGTCGCCGACGACATCGTGCCCCATCACCTCAGCGCTACCGCTATCGGCGCGAACGAGACCCGCGAGTATGCTGATCAGGGTGGTTTTCCCCGCGCCGTTGGAACCCAACAAGGCAAAGAATTCGCCTTGTTCGACCGTCAGGCTGATATCCTGCAAGGCCTGTACGCCGGAAAAATGCTTGTGCAGATGTTGAAATTTTATCGCTGGAATAGTCACTGAGTTCGTTGGATTGGTTGCTGAATTCAAAGGGGAAGATAATTTTCCACACCGTAAAGTGCAGCAAGGTTTTTAAGGTTTGCGGGCAAATTCAAACAGTGTAGCGGCATATCCAGACGCATCGCTTCGCGACGGCAAGCTAAAATAAACGCAAGCGCAGCGGAATCGAGTTCTTCTACTGCGGAAAAATCAAAATCCGACACGCCTTGCCGCAACGCGGCGAAAGCCGCGGCCAGCAATGCAGTCGCGGTTTCCAGCGTTAATTGAGCGGCAATGCGGTGAGTCTTGTCGGTATCGGGCATCGTTATTTGGGCGCTGGCGCATCGTTTTGCGCGTTGCGCGCAGTCAAGGTCTGAATCAGGCTATTCACCCCTTTTTGGTGAATTTCGGAGCCGAACGACCCGCGATAATTCAAGACCAGACTCACTCCATCGATGCTGACGTCGTAAACCTTCCACTCGCCCTGCTCCTGTTTCATGCTGTAATTGATCGGGATGGGTTGCTGGCCGGGTTGCTTGACCTGGGTGTCGACGGTAACGTCCGTTGCGCCGGACGGCATGCTGAACGGTTTGAATTCTATTACCTGATTATTAAACGCAGCGAGAGCCCCCGCGTAGGTACGCACCAGCAATATTCTGAATTGCTTGATCAAGGCCTGTTGCTGTGCGGGCGTGGCGGTATTCCAGAAACGGCCCACTGCCAGCCGCGTCATCTGATCGAAGTCGAAATGCGGCAACACTTTGGCGTCGATCAAAGCATAGAGTTTCTGCTTGTCGTTCGCAAATTCGTTCTTGTCTTTTTTTAGTATGGTCGTGACTTCTTCGGTCGTGGTTTTCACCAGGACGTCCGGCGGCATTTCGGTAGCGCGGACAGGCGCCGCCGATACCAGCAGAACCATCGATAACAACAGGTAATTGAATTTTTTTAACATTTGAATATCCTCAAAAATATAAAATCGGCTCGCAGTTCAGTTTTTGGTATCGCCAATTGCCTGATCCAGGTTAGCCACGTCCATATTGTAATCGTTCACAGTACTGAGATATTCCGCTTGCGTTAACGCGTAACTTTTGAGCGCATCAGCCACCTTATCGGCTTTCTCCAGACCGGCATTAAAATCGGCCAGAGCCGCGATCATCCAGCGCCTGCCGGCTGTGGAGCCCTTGGCCAGCAGCTGCTGCGATTTATAATCGGCTTGCAGGTGGTTGTACGCTTCCGCCACTTCAAACGGGATACCCGCTTGCGCGTACTGTGCCTTGTAATTGACGGCTTCGAGCTGCGCTTGCGCCTGCGCAATCTGCGCGGGCACGACATCCACGGCGAGATCCCATTTCACACCGACGATGGGCGTGAGACCGACGTTATTGAAAGGGTCGTAGACATAAGGGTTGTTAAGCATTTGACGGCCGGAGGCATAATTGGCCTCGCCGATCACCCCGGCATACAGATTCGGGTACATGTCTGCTTTTTTCGCGGCGATCAGGGCGCGGCGCGCACGCATGCCCGCCTCCAGTTGCGCCATTTCGGGGCGATCTGCCACGGCCTGGATCTTGAAATCCGCCAGCGTCCCGGTAGGCAACGGAACCGGGCTCAGGCTGTCGTCCGCGACCTTGAGGTCGCTGTCCATGCCTACGCCGGTGAGCAATTTCAGGCCGTCCAGACTGATTTTTTCTATCGCCGTCGCCTGGTTTATATATTTGCCCAGCATTCCGTTCGCGGTCTGTAGTGCGTACAGATCGGTCTGTTTGGATTCGCCATTGTCGGCATTGAGATTTTTGTTGACGCGGTCCATCGCTTCATTAAGCCGACCTTGTATGTCTTCGAGCAAACGCCGGGTATCGCGCGCCGTGAGGTAGCCGAAATACGCCCGTTTTACTTTTACGATGAGTTCGGATTGCCGCACCCGCACATCGCCGCGAGCGATGTCTATGTTACCTTTGGCGGCTTCGCTGTAGCTTGCTATCTTGCCGAAGGTATAGAGCGGTTTGATAATGGCGAACTGCAACGAAGTCCAGTCCGAGAGACCACCCGGCAATGGGCCATCGGTACGCGGTTGCGTGCCCGAAGACGCACCGTATTGATAAAACCCGCCCTGCACTGCCGGCGCCAGACCGATAAACATGTTCGCGCTGATAATCAGCCCTTTATTGCCCTGAGCTTCTTCGAGCAGTCCGCGCGCCGATTCTACCAGGGCTTCGCGTTCCTTGATGCGCGGGTCGGCATTGAGAGCCATTTGCACCGCCTCGGCCAGCGTGACTGTCTGGGCAGACGCCACGCAGGGGATTGCGGCCATGACGGCAACCAGCGTGCTAATCAGTTTTTTGTTCATGGATTCGTTCCCGGAGTAGCTGTTGCGCCCGACCCGGAGCTGTTTTTCGACGAATCGGAGGCTTTGTTGTATAAAAATTGGCTGATCAGATTTTCAAGCACCATGGCGGATTGAGTAAGTTTTATTTTGTCGCCATTGACCAGGTTCTGGCTGTCGCCACCCGGCGCCAACGCCAGATACTGCTCGCCCAGCAGACCAGAAGTCATGACTTCCGCTGAACTGTCTTTGGGGAACACATAACGGCTATTCAGTTTCAAGGTGACATCCGCCTCAAAGGTCTTATTGTTAAAAATGATATTGCTGACACGGCCGACGACTACGCCCGCGCTCTTGATGGGTGCCTGTACCTTCAGGCTGCCTATATTATCGAAGCTCGCTACGACCTGGTAGCTCGATGCGCCGGCAAAGCTGTCCATATTGCTGACTTTCAGAGCAAGGCCAAACAGAGCTGCCAGGCCGGCCACGACGAACAGTCCTACCCACAAATCCAGCGTGGTTCTTTCCATGCTCACATCCCTTTAAACATAAACGAGGTTAAAATGAAATCAAGCGCCAGAATCGCCAGCGAAGAATTGACCACCGTACGGGTAGTCGCCCGGGAAATCCATTCCGCCGTGGGCATTGCATCATAACCTTGAAACAGGGCGATTGTCGTGATCGCAAAACCGAAAACGACGCTTTTGATCACGCCGTTGAGGACATCGTCACGCCAATTCACCGCCGACTGCATTTGCGACCAGAACGAACCGTCGTCCACGCCCATTACGACGACGCCGACCAGATAGCCGCCGTACACGCCCACCATCGAAAAAATAGCGGCCAATAATGGCATGGAGATGACGCCGCCCCAGAACCGCGGCGCAATGATGCGGGCAACGGGATCGACCGCCATCATTTCCATTGCCTGCAACTGCTCCGTAGTTTTCATCAAGCCCACCTCGGCAGTGATCGCCGACCCCGCCCGGCTGGCGAACAATAATGCCGCGACGACAGGGCCCAGTTCACGCACCAAAGACAGCGCCACCAGCACGCCCAGCGAATTTTCCGAACCGTAGGTCTGCAAGGTCTGGTAGCCTTGCAAGCCCAGCACCATGCCGACAAATAACCCCGACACCACGATGATGATCAGCGACAACACGCCACTGGCGTAAATTTCGCGAATAACGAGCTGAAATCGGCGCACACTGGTACCGGAGCGCCACAATATCTGCAACAGGAAGCGCGCGGTGACGCCCATTTCCCAGATGCTGTTAATGCTGCGATGCCCGATACGGGCTATTATATTCTCTTTGGACGGTTTCATTTGGCAAGCCCCAAGCCCAGATCGCTCGCATAATCCGGCGCGGGATAATGAAATGGCACGGGGCCGTCTTCTTCGGCATGGACAAACTGATGCACGAATGGCAGGGTGGATGCCCGGATTTGTTCCGGCGTGCCTTCTGCCTCGACGACCCCGTTGGAAATAAAATAAACATAATCGACTATTTGCAGGGATTTTTCGACATCGTGCGTCACCAGGATGGATGTCAGGCCCAGTGCATCGGTCAGACGCCGGATCAGATTGCCGATCACGCCCAGAGAAATCGGGTCCAGCCCGGTAAAAGGCTCGTCGTACATCACCAGCATGGGGTCGAGCGCAATCGCTCGCGCCAGCGCTACCCGCCGGGCCATGCCGCCCGACAGTTCGTGCGGCATCAGCGTTTGCGCACCACGCAGGCCCACCGCTTGCAACTTCATCAGGACCAGATCGTGCATCATCTCGGCCGAGAGGTTGGTGTGTTCGCGCATCTGAAACGCCACGTTATCAAATACCGATAAATCGGTAAACAGCGCGCCAAACTGAAACAGCATGCCCATTTTGCGACGCATTCTATACAGATCGGTCAGCCCCAGCCGATGGATGACCTTGCCGTCGACGCGCACTTCGCCTTGAGTCGGACGCAATTGCCCGCCAATTAGGCGCAGCAGGGTGGTTTTGCCGCAACCGCTGCCGCCCATAATGGCGATGACCTTGCCTCGTTGCATGGTCAGGTTGATCCCCTTCAGCACGGGGCGGTCGCGATAGCCAAAGGAAACGTCGCGGATTTCGATCAGATTGTCAGTGGGCACAGCGTACTTTTTAAGGCTGGAAACAGTAGTATTCTAACCGGATACCCGGTCGACAACAAATATATCCTACGCCATTCCCAAATAAAATTGCGCGAAATCCGATTTGGCATTTTATCCGCGTAGTGGCATGATTGAAGATGCGTCATTATAGTCAGGCAGCTATGCAATTCGATCTTTTTTATGAACTCTCCCTACCCCCAGGGCTTGCCCGCAGCGAAGCCGAGACATTTACCCAGACGCTCGACGAAATCAGGCTTGCAGACCGGCTCGGTTTCGGTTGCGCGTGGCTGGTCGAACATCATTTCATGCGCGGATATTCGCATTCTTCCAAGCCTGACCTGGTTCTCGCCGCGGCGAGTCAGCGCACCGAGCGGATACGCCTGGGGCTGGCAGTCACCCCGCTGCCTTACCATCATCCGGTCCATGTCGCAGAACGCATCGCAACACTGGATATCCTGTCCGCGGGGCGAGTCGAATTCGGCATAGGGCGAGGGTTTTCCCCGCAGGAATATCAGGTCTTCGGCGCGCAGATGAGCGCGAGCCGCACTCTGACCGCCGAATCGCTGGGGATTTTGCGCCTGGCGTTTGCGCGCCAGCCGGTCACGTTTCACGGCGAGCATTTCGACTTCGACGCGCTGGACATTCTGCCCTACCCTGTGCAGATGCCGCACCCGCCGCTGTGGACCGCTGCAGTCAGCCCGGATACTTTTCTCTGGGCCGCGCGAGAACAACTAGGCATGCTGGCCGGGCCGTTCAAGCCCTGGCTGATGATACGCCAGGACATCCGCCATTACCTCGAGGCGTGGCGCGCGCCCGTCGCTCCGCGCATCGGCATGACCGTGGGAATCCTGTGCCTGCCCGACGGCAAACGTGCCCGCGCGTTGGCCAAAGGCGCACTGGAGTGGTTTTACCGGCAATTATTCGCCACCACGCTGCCGGTGCTCGAACGCCTCTATGCGAGTTATGAACACTTTCACGAATTAGGCAAATTTCGCAATTTACTCAAACTGGGTATCAATCTAACGCTACTGGAAACCTTTGGCATGGCAGTCGTAGGCTCGCCAGCCGAATGTATCGATAAGTTGCAGAAATACCGCGCGGCCGGCGTCACTCATCTGCTCTGCGCCGTCGGTGCGGGGGCGCTGGAAACCGGTGGGGTGCAAGAGTGGTTGCATTGCATTGCCGAGGAAGTCATGCCGGCCTTCCGCGATTAGCATGCGCGTCGTCGTCACCGGCAGCAACAGTCACCTGGCGCAAGCATTACTGCCTTTATTGTGCGCGGCACCCGGCATTAGCGAGGTAACCGGCGTTGATATCCGGCCCACGCAGTTCGGTCACGGCAAATTTCGGGCAGTTCGAGCGGATTTAAGACAGGCGGATCTAACCCCGCTGCTGCGCCGGCACGATGCGCTGATTCATCTGGCTTTTGTCGTCCTGCGTGGCAAAACGCCGCTGTCCGCGATGCGCGCAATGAATCTTGACGCGTCGATGCGGCTGTTCGATAGCGCAGCGGAATCGGGCATTACGCGTGCAATTCATCTCTCCAGCGCGTCCGTTTACGGTAGCGGCGAGCATCTCGATGAGCAGGCCGCGTTTAATCCCATACCGGGTTTCGCTTATGCCGAACACAAAACAGCGCTAGAAATCTGGCTTGCGGCGCACCATCCCGTGGTAACGTGCCTGCGCCCGCACATTATTCTCGGGCAACACGCGCAACCCCTGCTGATCAATCTCTTGCGCCTGCCGCTCTACGTGCAACTGCCCGACCCGCAACCGCGATTGCAGTGCGTACACGAAGACGACGTGGCGCGCGCGATTGTGCTCGCCCTCAATGCCCCGCCCGGCGGCGCTTACAATCTGGCGGCGGGGCCTGATTTCTGCCTGCGCGACGCGATCCGGCAGCGGCACAAAGTGGCTGTCGCTCTGCCCCTCGCCCTCGCCCGCCTGAGTCTGACTCTGCTTTGCAAAATGACAGGGATAGGCGGCGAAGCCGGCTGGATGGACGGCGCGCCGCGCAGCCTGACGCTCGATTGCGGCAAAGCGAAACGCGAACTGGGCTGGCAGGCTCAAATCGGTACGAAGGAGATGCTCGGGGCGTAAACGGCCACAAGCCGGAATCGGCTATCGTCGGTTAGCTCAGCGACGTTTTTGCTGCTATTTTGCGAATAAAATGATTCCGGAGCATAATCGCCGCAGATGTTTGCGAGATTGAGCCGTTGTCGAAACAATTTGTCGTACCTGAGCGTTCGCGTTAAAGACAACCATACCCGATTAACTTTTAAACGCAGAGCAACATATCCCACACCCATGCAATTGTCTGGATAGATCATCTCGAAGCCCATATCATCGGCATCAACCCTCTCGATGTGGGAACCTCAGTCGTAAAACCGGCGCAAGCGCCTCATCACTTACGCAAAGGTTCGGGACACGCGCCGGAAGATCAGCATTATTATCATGAGGTCGTTGACGCGTTACGTGGCGTCAAGGAGATATTAATAGTCGGACCGGCGGATGCGAAGCTAAATCTAATCAAGCATATACACCATCATGATCACGATTTGGTCGCCAATATCGTCGGCGTCGAGACGGTAGACCATCCATCGGATGTGCGCGGCGGCATGAATTTCGTTTGATTTGGGCGGTTTGAAAGTCGTGCATGGATAGTGTCTGTGAGTTGGGGGATTCAGGCTTCGATTTGTTCTTTCATGCGATAGCTTTTGCCCTCGATGAGGACGGTTTCGAGCACCGGCACCGCGCCGGTCGGGCAGCCGGCGGCCGGATGCTCCTCCGCATAGCACGGCAAGGTTCGCCCGAGCACGTCCGCAAGCACGCGGAC
>DAICZK010000035.1:455-12164 GCA_027311185.1 Sulfuriferula sp. | reverse complement strand
AGACGTTCCCATGTAATGAAAAATGGGCTTGCCGCCAATCGAGAAGCGCGACGTGCCATCCGGCATGAGTCCGCGCCCCTGGGTGGAACGGATGGCCTGGCACAGATTGGTCTTGCGCGACAGGCAGAATTTGCACTGGCGGCATTCCGGCGTGTACAGCGGGATGACATGATCGTCTTTTTTAAGCGTCGTCACGCCGGGGCCGATATCAACGACGACGCCAGCGCCTTCGTGCCCGAGTATCGCCGGAAACAGCCCTTCGGGGTCCGCGCCGGACAGCGTGTAATAATCGGTGTGGCAGATTCCGGTCGCTTTGATCTCGACCAGCACTTCGCCCACTCGGGGCCCGTCGAGATCGACTTCTTCAATAGTGAGCGGCGCACCGGACTTCCAGGCTATGGCGGCTTTTGTTTTCATCAGTTCAGCTCCGTTTAGCGATAAAGCAGGTATTCTACTATCGAGCCAGACCAACATCTCGGCTACAGAGATGTTTTGGCCGAAAATGCTGCAATTACGTCCGCATCTGCATTCGGCTGTTACCTAAAATTACGCATGTCCGACATGCCGCACAAGGCAGCGGAACAAATACGCGACAGCGCGCATAGCGCCGATAAATTTGCCCATGACAATTGACAGCGACGGATTTCAGGCGTCTACTTCAATTGGATTGAGCCGTTGCCATTTTAAAAAACACAGCAGTCCAACATCTTTCATTTGGAGGCGTTATGCAAGTCACCCGACGACAATTCTTCAAGCTCTGCGGCGCCGGCCTGGGCAGTTCCAGCCTGGCGATGCTGGGTTTTTCCGCTACCGAAGCACTGGCAGAGATACGCAGCTTCAAACTCGAACGCGCTACCGAAACCCGCAACACCTGCCCGTATTGCTCGGTCGGCTGCGGCATACTCATGTACAGCCTGGGCGACAAGGCGAAGAACGCCAAATCCACGATCATTCATATCGAAGGTGACCCCGACCACCCAGTCAATCGCGGCACGCTATGCCCCAAGGGTGCAGGTCTGCTCGATTTTGTGCACAGCGCGAGCCGGCTCCAGTACCCCGAAGTACGCGAAGCAGGTACGGACGAATGGAAACGCATTTCATGGGACGAGGCGTTTACGCGCATCGCGACTCACATGAAAAACGACCGCGACCAGAATTTTATCGCCAAAAATGCTGACGGGCTGACCGTCAACCGCTGGCTCAGCACCGGTTTTCTGGCAGCCTCGGCGTCTTCCAACGAGTCCGGCTACCTGACCCACAAGATCGTTCGTAGCTGGGGGATGCTCGCATTCGATAATCAAGCGCGCGTTTGACACGGACCTACGGTGGCAAGTCTTGCCCCTACGTTCGGCCGCGGCGCGATGACCAATCATTGGGTCGATATCAAGAATGCGAATCTGATCGTCGTGATGGGCGGCAATGCCGCCGAAGCACACCCGTGCGGCTTCAAATGGGTAACCGAAGCCAAAGCGCACAACAAGGCCCGATTGATCGTGGTCGATCCGCGCTTCACCCGCTCGGCGGCGGTCGCGGATTATTACGCGCCGATACGCTCGGGCAGCGATATCGCCTTTCTGGGCGGCATGATCAACTACCTGATCACGCACGACAAGATTCAGCACGAGTATGTCAAGAATTACTCCGACGCCACTTTCCTCGTTAACGGCGATTACGATTTCGGCGACGGCCTGTTCTCGGGCTACGACAAGGACAAACGCAGCTACGACAAGAGTTCGTGGTCCTATCAAAAGGGCGCGGACGGCTACGTCCTGGTCGATAACACATTGCAGCACCCGCGCTGCGTGTTCAATCTGATGAAGCAGCACTATTCGCGCTACACGCCGGAAATGGTGTCCAGAATCACCGGCACGCCCGAGGAGCAGTTCCTGCATATCTGCGAAATGGTCGCAGAAACCGCGGCGCCCAACCGAACCACCACCTTCCTCTACGCGCTGGGCTGGACGCAACACTCGATTGGCTCGCAGAATATCCGCACCATGGCCATGGTGCAGATACTGCTCGGCAACATGGGGATGGCTGGCGGCGGCGTCAACGCGCTGCGCGGACATTCCAACATCCAGGGTCTGACCGACCTGGGGCTGCTGTCCAACATGCTGCCGGGTTACATGACGCTGGCCGGTGACAAGGAACAGGATTTTACCGCTTACCTGGCCAGTCGCACGCTAAAACCGCTGCGCCCGGGGCAGATGAGCTACTGGCAAAATTATCCCAAGTTCCATGTCAGCCTGATGAAATCCTGGTACGGCGACGCCGCGACCAAGGACAACAACTGGTGTTTCGACTGGCTGCCCAAGCTCGACAAGATTTACGACGTGCTGCAAGTATTCGAGCTCATGCACCAGGGCAAGATGAACGGTTATTTCGCCCAGGGCTTCAACCCGCTCGCGTCGTTCCCGAACAAAGCCAAAATCGGCGGTGCGCTGGCCAAGCTCAAATACCTGGTGGTCATCGATCCGCTGGCGACGGAAACTTCCGAATTCTGGAAGAATTTCGGCGAATTCAACGATGTCGACCCGAACAAGATACAGACCGAAGTATTCCGTCTGCCTTCTACCTGTTTCGCCGAAGAAGACGGTTCGCTGGTCAGTTCGAGCCGCGTGCTGCAATGGCATTACAAGGGTGCCGACGCGCCCGGCGAAGCCCGGGGCGACGCGGAAATCATGGCCGGCCTGTTTCTGCGCTTGCAGGGAATGTACAAGAAAGACGGCGGCACGTTCCCCGACCCGATTCTGAACCTGACCTGGCCATATATCATCCCGCACAGCCCGTCCTCCGAAGAACTGGCCAAGGAATTCAACGGCAAGGCGGTGACCGATCTGACCGACCCGAAAGATCCGACCAAGGTGCTGGTCAAGATGGGCGAGCAACTGGCCGGGTTCGCGCAATTGCGCGACGACGGCTCGACCTCGTCGGGCTGCTGGATTTTTTCCGGCGCCTGGACGCAGGCGGGCAATCTCATGGCGCGGCGCGACAATGCCGACCCCAGCGGCCTGGGCAACACCCCCAATTGGGCTTTCGCCTGGCCGGCCAACCGGCGCATCATCTACAACCGCGCGTCATGCGATGCCGCCGGAAAACCCTGGGACCCGACACGCACGGTGATTTCCTGGAGCAGCAGGCAAAACAAATGGGTGGGCATGGATGTCCCCGACATGAGGCTCGATGCGGCACCGGACGAAAACGTCGGCCCGTTCATCATGAATCCGGAGGGCGTGGCGCGCCTGTTTGCCGTCGACAAAATGGCGGAAGGCCCGTTCCCGGAACATTACGAGCCGTTCGAGACGCCTATCGGCACCAATCCGCTGCATCCCAACGTCATCAGCAATCCGGCTGCGCGGGTGTTCAAGAGCGATATGGAAGCGTTCGGCACAGCGCGGGATTTCCCTTATGTAGGAACGACTTACCGGCTCACGGAGCACTTTCACTTCTGGACCAAACACGCAAGGATCAATGCGATACTGCAACCCCAGCAATTCGTGGAGATCGGCGAGGACCTGGCCAAAAGCAAGGGCATCAAGGGCGGCGACTGGGTAAAAGTGATGTCCAACCGCGGCTATATCAAAGCTGTGGCGGTCGTGACCAAGCGCCTTAAAACGCTCACCGTCAACGGCCAGCCGGTGTACACCGTGGGCATTCCGATACACTGGGGATTCAAGGGTCTGACCAAGAACGGTTTTCTTGCCAACACCCTGACGCCTTATGTCGGCGATGCGAATACGCAGACACCCGAGTTCAAGTCGTTCCTCGTCAACATCGAGAAAGCATAAAGGAAGCGGATCATGGCATTACAAACTCTAGATATCCAGCGCCGTTCCGCCACGACCACACCTTCGCCCGACGTGCGCCAGAACCTTCAGACCATCGAGGTTGCCAAGCTGATCGACGTATCCAAATGCATAGGCTGCAAGGCCTGTCAGTCGGCATGCATGGAATGGAACGATGTGCGCGATGAAATCGGCGTCAACGTCGGCGTCTACGACAACCCGCCCGACCTGACTGCCGATTCGTGGACCGTCATGCGCTTCTCCGAAGTCGAAGTCGAAAAAGACAAGCTGGAATGGCTGATCCGCAAGGACGGCTGCATGCATTGCGCCGACCCCGGTTGCCTCAAGGCCTGTCCGTCGCCGGGCGCGATCATCCAGTATAGCAACGGCATTGTCGACTTCCAGGAAGAACACTGCATCGGTTGCGGCTATTGCATCGCCGGCTGCCCGTTCAATGTGCCGCGCATATCCAAGAAAGACAACAAGGCGTACAAATGCACGCTCTGTTCCGACCGCGTAGGCGTGGGCATGGAACCGGCCTGCGTCAAAAGCTGCCCGACCGGCGCGCTGGTATTCGGCAGCAAGGAAGATATGATAGGACATGCAACGGGGCGCATAGTCGACCTCAAGGAGCGCGGCTATGCCAATGCCGGGCTGTACGACCCGCAGGGCGTGGGCGGGACGCATGTGATGTATGTGCTGCAGCATGCCGATCAGCCTGAGCTCTATCACGGTTTGCCCAAAAATCCGTCAATCAGCGTGATGGTATCGCTCTGGAAAGGCGTCACCAAACCGCTGATGAGCCTGGGTCTCGGTTTTGTGGCGCTGGCGGGATTCTTCCACTTCATCAAGGTCGGTCCGAGTAAGGAAGATGAAAGCGAGCATGAATCAGAACCGCATTGATTGCAGCGCAGGCTGTCGGTTGACCCTATCAAGAGAGGATTGCACATGTTAAACAAAACCAGGCTAGTCGCGCGCTATACGGCCGGTGAACGCATGAACCACTGGTTCGTCGCCATGACCTTCATCCTGCTGGCGTTAAGCGGGCTGGCTCTGTTCCACCCGTTCTTTTTCTTCCTCACCAACCTGTTCGGCGGTGGCCCGTGGACGAGGATACTGCATCCGTTTATCGGCGTGGTGATGTTCGTCTCATTTTTGTCTCTGGTCGTCAAATTCTGGAGCAATAACTTCATCACCCGCGCCGATCTGGAATGGCAGAAACACCTGGGCGAAATCTTGGCCAACACGGCCACCGACCTGCCCGAAGTCGGCAAATACAACATCGGCCAGAAATATCTGTTCTGGGCGCTGGTGGTCATCATCCCGACGCTGGTACTGACCGGCTTCGTCATCTGGCGGCCCTATTTTGCCGCTTTCTTCCCAATTCCTGTCATCCGCGTCGCGGTACTGGTACACTCGGTAGCGGCGTTCATTGCGATCAGCGCCATTATCGTCCATATCTATGCGGCAATCTGGACCAGCGGCTCGATTCGCGCCATGACGCGCGGCACGGTTTCGGCGGCCTGGGCCAAGCATCACCACGCCGCATGGTATAAGAAAGTTACCGAGGAAAACAAGCTGTGAGCACAACCGCCATCCTGCAGCCCGGCGAAATAGAACCGCCGGTCGGCGAAATACCCTTTCTCTACATTCCCGCGCGCGACAGCGTTTTTCGCGAGCGGGCCGTGCGCTTGCGCGCGCTGGCGCAGGGTCATGTCATGCAGGAATTCCTGCTGTTCATGGCCGACCTGACCGATGCGCAACATGCCGCGCTGGCGGTGCTCGCCCAGGTTCCGCTACCCAGTGCAGCGCAAACCGCGCTAGGCCGGGAACACGGCATGCCGCCGCTCTCGGTACAGAGCTGGCCGCGCGACGCGGCGTGGCAAAAAGCGCTGGCACAGATCATCGTTCACGTCATGAAAACAGCGACGCCGACGGCAACAAGAATTCTGCAGCGTCTGCAAGCGATGGACAGCGCTGCGCTCGAAACCTTTGCCACCGAAATACTCGCCGGGAATTTCGACGACATGGATCTCGGAGCCGCGCCTTTCGTGGCCGCAGCGCTTCAGGTTTACTGGACCCATCTGTCGACTGCGCTGGGCACGCGCGCGTTCGCCGCTGGCGACATCGTCAATCTTTGCCCCGTGTGCGCATCGCCGCCGGTATCGAGCGTGGTTCGCATCGGCGGCGCTGAAAACGCCTTGCGCTATCTTTGCTGTTCGGTCTGCAACGCGCAATGGCACATGGTGCGCGTCAAATGCAGCAATTGCGAATCGACCGCAGGTATTTCGTATTTCATGATAGCCGGAACCTCCGGCGCGGTGAAGGCAGAAGCCTGCGAAGCATGCGGCACTTACCTCAAGATCATGCACATGGACAAGGACCAGTACGTCGACCCGGTTGCCGACGATCTTGCCACGCTCGCGCTGGATTTGATGATGGACGAGAGCGGCCAGCTCAGGAGCGGCCCCAACCTGTTCCTGATCTCCACTTCCACCCTGGCCGCATAACGACAGTCGACCGCCATGCTGACCGATCAGGCCGACGCAAAATCCCGTAAACCGGGCAATGCCATATTGGCTGCCATCCCTTCGGTGGATCGGGTGCTCAACATGGATGCCACCCGGATGCTGATAGACGAGTACGGACGCACACCGGTACTGGCTGCGACCCGGGCGATGCTCACCGAACTGCGCGACCATGCGACGCGCGCCCATACCCTGCCCCCCGACGCATTGGTCGAGCCTGCCCTCCACTCGCGCCTGCAAGCGGCGCTGGCGCAGGCAGCGCGTCCCGCATTGCGGCCGGTATTCAACCTCACCGGCACCGTATTGCATACCAACCTCGGCCGCGCCCCGCTGCCGGATGTCGCCGTCGCCGCAGTCATCGACGCCATGACCCAGCCGTGCAATCTGGAATACGATCTCGACGACGGCTCACGCGGCGACCGCGACAGCCTGATCGAGCCATTGCTGTGCGAGTTGACCGGCGCCGAAGCGGCTACGGTCGTCAACAACAACGCAGCCGCCGTGTTTCTGGCGCTCAATACCCTGGGCTTGCGGCGGGAAGTCATCGTCTCGCGCGGCGAACTGGTGGAAATCGGCGGTTCTTTCCGCGTGCCGGACATCATGTCGCGCGCCGGTTGCCGCCTGAGGGAAGTCGGCACCACCAACCGCACGCATTTGCCCGACTATGCTGACGCGATCAGCAGCAAAACGGCGCTGCTGCTCAAGGTCCACACCAGCAATTATGCGATACAGGGATTTACCGCAGCGGTCGCGGAAAAAGACCTGGCCGGGCTGGCGCGCGAACAGAAACTGCCTTTCATAATCGATCTGGGCAGCGGCACGTTGGCCGACCTCGGCAAGCTCGGTCTGCCCAGCGAACCGACGCCGCAGCAATCGCTCGCCAATGGCGCGGATCTGGTCACCTTCAGCGGCGACAAGCTGCTGGGCGGGCCACAGGCGGGGATTATCATCGGCCGCCGCGACCTGATCGCCAAAATCAAGAAAAATCCGCTCAAGCGCGCGCTGCGCGTCGACAAGATGACCTATGCCGCGCTCGAAGCCGTGTTGCGGCTTTATCGCGACCCGGAACGCCTCAGGCACGACCTGCCTGTCCTGCGCCTCTTGACCCGCCCGGTGGCCGACATTGAAGCGATGGCGAACTTCCTGCTCGCGGTCACAGCCCAGGCGGTAGCCGGACAGGCAACGGTTGCGATCCGGCCTTGCAGCAGCCAGATCGGCAGCGGTTCGTTGCCGGTCAACCTGCTTCCCAGCATTTGCCTGGCTATCGCTCCTGTGACCAGAAACCGCGGCGTCGGATCGGCGCTCAAAAAAATCGAGCAGGCATTTCGCCGACTCCCGGTACCTGTCCTGGGGCGTATCGTAGACGACGCATTTTGCCTCGATCTGCGTTGCCTGGAAGAAAAATACGGGCAGGAATTTATAACCCAGCTAAAACTGTTAAGCTTAAGCTGACAGACTGATTCGCCAGCGCCACGCAAACATTCAGGATAAATCAAAACTAGGCACATGCACGTCACCATGTACGAATCCTGTAATTCAATCATGGTAAATTCCAGTCCATGATCATCGGTACCGCCGGTCACATCGATCACGGCAAAACCTCGTTGGTCAAAGCGCTCACCGGCGTGGACGCCGATCGCCTCAAGGAAGAAAAGGCGCGCGGCATCACCATCGATCTGGGCTACGCCTACACGCCCCTGCCCGACGGCAATGTACTGGGCTTTGTCGACGTGCCTGGTCACGAAAAACTCATTCACAACATGCTCGCCGGGGCGACTGGTATCGACTATGCGCTGCTGGTCATCGCGGCAGACGATGGCCCAATGGCGCAAAGGCGCGAGCACTTGTCGATACTGCATCTGCTGGGCATCAATTGCGGCGCGATCGCGCTCACCAAAACCGACCGGGTGCCGCCGGCACGCGTCGCGGCGGTCACGCAGGAAATCCGCGCCCTGCTGTCCGGCTCCGGCCTCGCGCACAGCCCGGTGTTCCCGCTGTCGGCTGTCAGCGGCGAAGGCGTCGCGCCGTTGCGCGTCCATCTGGAGCAGACCGCGCTGGAGCTTGCCGCACCGTCCCGTGCCGGCCATTTCCGGCTGGCGGTCGATCGCGCTTTCACGATTGCCGGTGCCGGCACTGTCGTCACCGGCACGGTGTTCTCAGGCGAAGTCCGCGTGGGCGACAAGCTGGTCATCTCCCCGCCCGGCATAGCGGTGCGCGTGCGCGGTATCCATGCGCAGAATCGCGTAGCGGAGATCGGCTACGTCGGACAGCGCTGCGCGCTGAATCTGGCCGGAATACAATTTGAAAAAGACGATGTGCGGCGCGGCATGTGGTTGCTCGAAGCACCCGTTCACGCACCCACGCAACGGTTTGACGCACATTTCGATCTGCTCGGGAGCGAACCGCAAGCGCTCAGGCACTGGGCCCCCGTCCATCTGCACATCGGCGCCTCCGACGTCATGGCGCGTTTGGCCGTACTGCAAGGCGACGCGATAGCACCCGGCGGCGCAGCGCTGGTGCAGATCGTGACCGACAAGCCGGTATGCGCGCTCAACGGCGACCGCTTTATCCTGCGCGATCAGTCGGCGACCCGCATTCTGGGCGGCGGCAAGGTGCTCGATCCGTTTGCGCCGGCGCGGCACCGGCGCACTGCGCCACGCATCGCCGCGCTGCAAGGCATGCAGATCACGGCGCACGATCTGGCGTTGCTGGCAGCAGTCGCCGATTCCCCCAACGGGCTGGATCTGACGCGCTTCGCCCAAACCAGAAATCTGCGCGAAACTGAAGTGCAACAGCTCCGCCATGCATTGCCCTTGCACATCGTGACGACAGCTTCATCGGCATTTGCTTTCACCCCCACGAACTGGTCTATGCTGAAACAGCGCGTGTTGACCAGATTACAACAGGAGCACACAGAAAACCCGGATTTCATCGGCCCGGATCGCACGCGATTGCTGCGCATGGCCTCACCCTCGCTGGCGCGAGCGGTATTCGGCGCATTGCTCGACGAGCTGCTGTCCGTCGGACTACTCGCCCAAAGCGGCCCCTGGATACATTTGCCCGATCACACCATAACGCTCACGGTAGCCGAAGAAAAACAATGGCAGCAGATTTTACCACTGTTACAAGCCCAGCCTTTCCAACCTCCCCGCGTCAGGGACATCGCCGCCACGCTGTCGCGCGACGAAGCAGAAATCCGCATACTGTTGCGACGCATCGCGCGCGCCGGCGAAGTCTACCTCGTCGCGCACGATCACTACTTTACGCGGCAAAGCGTAGCGCAGTTGTCGGCCATCATCGAAAATCTGGCGCAAATACACGATGGCGTTACCGCCGCCGAATTTCGCGACCGTATCAACACCGGTCGCAAACTGGCGGTGCATATTCTGGAATTTTTCAACCGTATCGCCTATACCCGCCGCACCGGCGACCGGCATCGCCCGCGCGAGGAAGCACCCGTCATAAGCATATAGGCTCGGAAAGTAAATCCTGTTGTCGCCAAGGCTGACACCTGATGGCGGAAGAGAGTGGGAGTCGAACCCACCTAAGCACGCTGGCGTGCTTAACCGGATTTGAAGTCCGGCCACCCCACCGGGGAGCGAATCCCTTCCACGTGCCAGCCCATATTCTACCCGAATGCGCGCCAAACAGCATGACCCATGCGCCCGCCTGCCACAATCAAGGGCATCTTTTTTGCTTCCTCTAACTTGAGCAACCATTTTGTCGGCAATGCGCCATTGAACGATCACTCAAGGCGGCGAGCGGCTCGCCCTTGCCGCAAAATACAACAGGACTGGAGCGAATATGGCTTACGCCAACGTATGCAAGCAAAGCCTTCTGTATGAAGGAGAACTGGTTCCGTGCATGGTAGATGGCCATGAAATCATTGTCATGTGGCCGGACGGCGGGCAACCGCGAGCCTATGACGCGGCGTGCCCGCACGAAAAAGTGTCTCTGGCGCGCGGTGATTTCAATGGCAGGATACTCTATTGCATTGCCCACGGCTGGGTGTTTGACGGTCACAACGGGAAATGCCTGCAACCTACGGGCTGGACCCTGAAAGAATACCCGCTGCGTATCGCAGACGGCATGGTGCAGGTCAATCTGGCTGGCGACTGAGACCGGTCTGCAAACGTCATTGCCCGCCTGACCGCACTATTTTCCGGAAGGATAAAGGCGCGAAAAACCGGTCAGAAAAAAACCGCTCAGGCGTTGCGCGCCCGAATATCCTGCGTCATTGGCGCCGTGTAATCGAAGAGTTCGGGCTGGTTCTTTCGATACACACGCAGCCACATGATAGTCGCCGGTATCAGCGAGCGCGCCGCGAACCACAGCGCATCGTCCGCCTCGGCGCCGAACCCGTCGAGCTGTCTGGCAGTCGCCGCCCAGCCGGCCCAGTCCACTTCCGCCATGAGCGCGCGGGTCCTCGCGGGCAAGCGGCCGGCAATGTCGGTCATGACCCGGATCTGGCGGCTGACTTCTGCGCGAGTCAGGCGGGAATTGAGAAACTCAGCCTCCTCCGCGCCTTCGGTCAGCGTCAGCGCAGCGATACTGGCCTCTTCGAGAATTGACAGTAATGAGGCATTCAACATGCGCAGCTCCCAAAATCGTAACATCCGGTTGGCCGATAGATTGAATTCGAACACCAAGCAATAATTGCGCCATACGCTAACATATGGATTATCATCGGCCTGCAACCATAACCGCATCCAATGAGTGTCGCGAACCAGACAAAAACATGACGATTGATCCCGGTCTCTACACCGCCGGATACGAGCGAATCATATCAGCGCATCGAAGACAACCATGCAGCGCCTTGCGCTCGACGCGTCGGGTTCGGTACGGACAGGCGCGCCGGCACACTTCAGCCCGCGTCGTCGTTCGGTTTTAGCATACGCACTATAGACGCGCGGAAACCGCGCCGTCCGACACGCAAAGCCAGCAGATGATAAGTTTGCGAAATCAGCACTAGCGGATAGACCACTTGGAACAGGTCGGCGATCATACGCCATTCGGCCAGCATGCCTTTCCAGTAGCCGAGTTTTTCGGTTTTTCTCGATTGCGTGACATCGGGCCAGCGCGTCACCGCGATGGACAGTCGATGCGCGATGATCTGACTGTTCATGAATACTTCGATACCAAAGCGGGGCAGCCCGTTAATCTCGCTCAGCGTCTTGCTCAGGATTTCCTTTCTGATGACGCGCTCGCCGGACACGAAATCCAGGCCTATGGCACGAAACACCGCGAGACTGTTCTGGCGCAGGCTGAGACTGACATCCGCCTGCCCGGACAGAACGGGGGCGGCGAGCGCGGCGATATGCCGGGCGGCAAGCCCCTTGAGGTCGGCGTCGAGCAACATGAGGAGACTGTTTTGCGCCGCCGCAACGCCGGTCGCC
>DAICZK010000035.1:0-445 GCA_027311185.1 Sulfuriferula sp. | reverse complement strand
GGGTAGGAGATCAGCTTTACCGTCGGGAAACGCCTGACGACTTCGGCCGTGTCGTCGGTGGAACCGTCGTCCACGACGATGATCTCGTGCAGCAGCGGATGTACTGCGACAACGGCGAGTACGGCGCCTATTCTCGGCGCCTCGTTAAAAGCACAAATGATGCAGGTAATTCGGGCGCTATCATATGATACCGGATGATTGCTCATGAAGTATTCCCAGTGTTAAAAATCGCTCGGAAAAAAATTACAAAAGGTAGGCTAGCGCGCAATGACACGAAGCCGGTCGCATATCACTGCTCATCGCAACCGCTGGATACTGTCCGGCGCTCACCAGAAACCCGCCGTTGCAGCCCCCCGCACCAACCTGACGCTCTGCGCTCCGTCGGCAAAAATTCGACTTCGTAAAGTGGCGGCGGTTCGATACCGCCCACGACCTCCCTATTTTT
>DAICZK010000034.1 GCA_027311185.1 Sulfuriferula sp. | reverse complement strand
GATTATATAGCGGGGATGACGGATCGCTATGCCATGCGCGAACATCGGCGTTTGTTCGCCATCGAAGATGTGCTCTTGTAAGTCGCGCGGTCCGTTAAATCCAAAGCGCGAGTATACTGCGGCTGATAGAGATTATTTTGTGTGGACAAGGCCGTCGCGATGCCGGTGAGATCGACGAAACCGAAGTCGTTTCCTCGGCAAACGTTTCATGGCGCCAGCGTAGTTCGGTGTTGTTGTGCGGGTGCGCCGACTTTTCGTGGAAACTTTATCAAGTAATTGCGCCAACTTGTTATATTTTTGCTATATTCAAGTTACGCGCCTATTAAAAGATCGAACCATCATGACTATTTCATCGAGACACCTGTTGCTGTTTGCGGCACTGATTGCTGCAAGCATTACGAACGCCGAAGCTACACGTCACCACAGGCCGATTCACAGGGTCAGCTACAGCGTAAACCATGTGTCGAAATCACCGCAGCTAAGTGCGCTGTCGGTGCTCGTTCTGGACCAGAACGACGGCGCGTGCCTGTATCGGAAGAACGAGAATATGGAAACGCCGATTGCGTCGATCAGCAAGCTGATGACCGCGATGGTCGTGCTCGACGCCCATCCGGATATGAATGAAGTGCTGGAAGTGACGCAGGCCGATGTCGATATCTTGCGTCATTCCAGTTCGCGACTGGCGGTGGGCACCCGGCTGACGCGCGGCGAATTATTGCATCTGGCTCTGATCGCCTCGGAAAACCGTGCCGCCTCGGCGCTGTCGCGCAATTATCCGGGCGGGCAGGCAAGTTTTATCGCGGCGATGAACGCCAAAGCGCATCAGTTGAGCATGGAACATACCTCGTTCGAGGATCCGACCGGTTTGTCCAGCCATAATCAGTCGACGGCGACTGATCTGGCCAAAATGGTTCAGGCTGCGATTCGATACCCGGTCATCCATCAGATTACGACGACGGCCAATTACGAAATTACTCGCACCGCGCTGACCCGAATACGCCATCGACACAAACAAGGCTTGCGCATAGTGACGCAGCGCGTCGAATTCCACAACACGAATCAATTGGTGCGCGACGATAACTGGGATATCGGTCTGTCCAAAACGGGATTTATCAACGAAGCGGGACATTGTCTGGTCATGCAGGCAAAAATCGCGCAACGGCCGGTGATTATCGTGCTGCTCGACGCAAGCGGTAAATACGGGCGCATCAGCGATGCGAAGCGGATCAGGGGCTGGCTCGAACATCAGGCCGGCACTAAGGTTGTTTCGCATTCGCAGCCCATCGCCAGCAACTAGCCGGCTCCGGCAGAATGCTGGTTTATTTGCATGGCTTCAACAGTAGTAGTGCGTCGACCAAAGCGACGCAATTGCGGGACTATTTTGCTCGTCTGGGCAAACCGGACGAACTGGTCTGCCCCGATTTGCCGCATCGCCCGGCGCAGGTGATCACGCTGTTGAGCGAACTGATAGAACATCGCCTGCAAACGCATGAGACGGTCAAGCTGGTCGGAAGCTCGCTGGGCGGGTTTTATGCGACCTGGCTGGCCGAGCGCTTTGGCTTGCGCGCCGTGCTGCTCAATCCTTCCGTACACGCTCAGCTGGGATTGGCGGCGGCGCTGGGCGAGCATAAAAACTACAGCAGCGGCGAAATTTTTCAGTTTACGCCCCAACATCTGGCGGAGTTGGCAGATCTGGATCTCGCAGTGCTACGACATCCGGAAAACCTGATGCTGATGGTCGAGACCGGCGATGAAGTGCTGGACTATAAGGCTGCGGTTGCTTACTATGCGTCTGGCCGACAGATGGTAGTGCCCGGCGGCGATCATGGGTTTCGTTCTTTTGTACAACATATTCCAACGATTATGGCTTTTTAGGCGCGCCTATCCGCGTACTGGTCCGGGTTATCACCATGTATTTATTTTATGAAGAAGACGGTCAATTCAGGGCCGGTAGCATTATTGCCGATAACGATAGTTCTTTGCAGGTCGACACGCAACATGGCAAGCGCATCAAAATCAAGGCAACTCACGTGATGATGAGGTTTGCCGCACCTGCGCCGGCCGAATTCATGATTGCGGCGCAAGCAGTGCGAGAGAGCGTCGAGGTGGATTTTCTATGGGAAGTCGCGGGGCAGGAGGAGTTCGCATTTGCCGACCTGGCGACGGAGTATTTCGGACATGTCCCCGTGCCTGGCGAAGCCGCTGGCATCCTGATGTGCCTGCACGATTCGCCCATGCACTTCTACAAGAAGGGCCGCGGACGATATAAGCCCGCGCCGGCGGAAGCGCTGGCTGCGGCCAAGGCCAGCGTGATACGCAAACAGCGCGAAGCCGAGCAGTTGGCCGCTTATGTCGCCGAACTGACTCGTTTGAGTCTGCCGCTGGCGCTACAGGATCAGCTGGAGCAACTGATTTATGCGCCGGACAAAAACTGCGTTGCATGGAAGGCACTGGACATCGCCTGCAAGCAGACCGGATTGTCGGCAATCAAATTGCTGGATCGCTGCGGTGCGATTCCATCCAGCCTCGATTATCATCTGCAATTGTTTTTGCGTGAGCATTTTGCTCGCGGTACCGGTTTCGACGCGGTTGACCCGCTGCCCGTGCCGCCCGAACTACCACTCGCCGAAGTGAGCGCTTTCAGCATCGACGATGCGTCAACGACGGAGATAGACGACGCGTTTTCGGTGCTTCGCCTGGCCAACGGCAACTGGCAGGTCGGCGTTCACATTGCCGCGCCGGCGTTGGGCATAACTCCGGGCAGCAGTCTCGATCAGGTTGCCGCGCAACGCTTGTCCACGGTCTATTATCCCGGCGGCAAGATTACCATGCTGCCCGACGTCGCCATCGCCGCTTATACGCTGGACGAAGCGCGCGTCTGCCCTGCGCTGTCGATGTATATTGAGGTGACAGACGGTACCTGGCAGCCGGTAGGCCATGTGACGCGGCTGGATAAGGTGGCGATTGCGGCCAACTTGCGCCACGAGGATCTGGAAGCGCATTTCAATCAGACTAACCTGCTGCAGGATTGCGCGCCATATGCCTACCAGAACGAACTCGGTTTGTTATGGCATTTTTCCGGCGTGCTCGAAGCCGCGCGCGGCAAGACGCCCGACCCGAAGCAGCCGCAACGCCCGGATTACAATTTCAGGATCGAGAACGACCGGGTGACGATTAGCGACCGGCTGCGCGGGAACCCTATCGATCGCGTCGTATCCGAACTGATGATATTCGTTAATTCCGAATGGGGGAAATGGCTGGCGCAAAGCGATACCATGGCGCTCTATCGCACGCAACAGAACGGCAAAGTAAAAATGAGCACCAAACCCGGCCCGCACGTCGGCTTGGGCGTGGCGCAGTATACCTGGTCGAGTTCGCCGTTGCGACGCTATGTCGATTTGGTTAATCAGCGCCAGCTCATCGCGCTGGTGCGGCAGGAAGACGTGCCCTATCCGCCCAAATCGGAAACGCTCTATACTGTGCTCAGGGATTTTGAACTGGCGTACGACGCTTATAATGAATTCCAGCGTAAAATGGAACGCTATTGGTGTCTGCGCTGGTTGTTGCAAGAGCGTATAAGCACTATCGGCGGCAACGTGATCAAGGAAAGCCTGGTGCGCCTGCAGGGATTGCCGCTGGTGGTTCAGGTGTCTTCGCTGCCCGAACTGGCGGTTGGCACCGAAGTGCGGTTAGCGGTGGAGCGCGTTGATTTGTTTGATGTGGAAGTTCATTGCAACTTCCTGCATAAAGTAGATGCGGTTGAAGCGGTTGCGTCCGCCTAGCCTGGCGTCGGGCGAGGGGTAGATAGAACGGACGGATGGATGGTGGTCCTCATGAATATACTCGGATTATTTGAGGCGACGGCCCGGTTTCTGCGGATTCCGGCGGTATTGCTGGCTGCGCTGTTATTGTCGGTCGTGTTGCACATACTGACGTTGGGGCTGTCGTTCAAATTGCCTGCGGTGATTGCCGAGAATTTTTTCGTGCCGCCGCTGGAACTGGTTCTGGTGAACAGCAAGTCGGTAAAACCGCCGCTTCATCCCGATGCTCTGGCGCAGAGCAGCCTCGATGGTGGCGGTAATACCGATGCGGACCGGCGGGCGAAAAGCCCCCTGCCGGCGATGTCGCGTGATCAGCGGCAAGCGCAAGTTGAGGTCGCGCAGCAGCAAGTCAAGGCGCTGGAGGCGGAAAATCGTAAAATCATGGCTCAACTCAAATCGAACTACGTTTTGACCGAGGCGCCACCCGCACCCAAGCCGGCGGATAAAACCGTCGCCGAAGGCGCGAATACCGCTAATCTGGTCGCGCGTAGCCTGGAGATGGCCAAACTCGAAGCGCAGATATCGCAGGACTATGAGGCTTATCAAAAACGCCCTCGCAAAATATTTATTGGTGCGCGCACTCAGGAATATGTTTTTGCGCGCTACATCGAAGACTGGCGTATCAAGGTCGAGCGTATCGGCAACCAGAATTACCCCGACGCCGCGAGACAGCAAAAGATTTACGGCACTTTGCAATTAACGGTGTCGATCAAAGCCGACGGCAGTCTGGATAGTGTAGAGGTTACCCATTCGTCGGGTTCGGACATTCTGGATGCGGCGGCGGTGAATATCGTGCGCGAAGCGGCGCCGTATTCGCCCTTTCCCGAAGACATGCGAAAAAAGGCCGACGTCGTGAGTATTACCCGCACCTGGACCTTTGCACCCGGCGACCAATTGAGTACGAAAGAGTAAACCTGCTGATGGACGCGCCGATACGGGGCAGGTCTGATATAATTTTCCTATTCGTTTTATTATTTAACTGAAGGCTAAAACCATGCAGATTGCCACAACTATTACCCAGTTTCTCGCCGACGAACAATCCGGGCAGCCACATGGCAACCCGGATCTGCTTGCTCTGTTGGGGCAAGTGGTCACCGCTTGCAAGATTATTTCGAACGAGGTGAACAAGGGTGCGTTATCCGGCGTGATGGGCAGCCTGGAATCGGAAAACATCCAGGGCGAAACCCAAAAGAAGTTAGATGTGATTACCAACGATATTTTTATCTGCACGACCGAGCGCGGCGGTCGGCTGGCCGGGATGGCGTCGGAGGAAATGGATGACGTTTACCAGATTCCGGACCACTATTCGCGCGGTCAGTATTTGCTGGTGTTTGACCCGCTGGACGGCTCGTCGAATGTTGACGTCAATATTTCCGTCGGCACCATTTTTTCCGTGTTGCGCTACGAAGGCAGCTCGGCCCATCCTTCGGCGGCCGATTTTTTGCAACCCGGCACGCAGCAGGTAGCGGCGGGTTATGCGCTGTACGGATCTTCTACCATGCTGGTGATCACGACCGGGCGCGGGGTCAACGGTTTTACGCTCGATACCAACATAGGCGAATTCGTCCTGACTCACGCCGATATGGCTATCCCGACGGATACCAAAGAATTTGCGATCAACGCGTCCAACCAGCGTTTCTGGGAAGAGCCCGTGTTGCGTTATGTGACCGAGTGCGTGGCGGGCAAAACCGGACCACGTGGGCGCGATTTCAATATGCGCTGGGTGGCATCCATGGTGGCGGAAGTGCACCGCATCCTGATTCGCGGCGGCATCTTCATGTACCCCAAGGATAACAAGGACCCGACCAAAGCCGGCAAGCTGCGTCTGATGTACGAGGCGAATCCTATGAGTTTTATCGTCGAACAGGCCGGCGGCTTGTCCAGTACCGGTCGGCAGCGCATTCTCGATGTGCAGCCGGAGGGCCTGCATCAGCGGGTGCCGGTGATTCTCGGTTCTAAAAATGAAGTCGAGGTAGTGCTCTCTTATCACGCTGGCCAGTAACATTCGCCAACCGGGTCCGGTGGCGCGCGGCAATTACCCGGTCGGCTGGCCCGCGACGACCGCTGCCTGAACTGCGCCGTTCGGCAGTGCCGCTTAGGCCGTCAGTTCAAGCGTGGCGTTGCCATGCTATACAGACCGCGGTTTGCGTTGCAGCGGCCTGCCAGCCGCAGGCGATACCGATACCCGGTACCTGGATCAGTTCGTCCGCGCTGTAAATCAGCGGTATTCGGTCGCGCTCCCATGGTGGGATGTGCGCGGATTGCAACAGGTCCTTGAGGTGCCGGTTGGGACGTCTGCAATCGGGCCTAAACCGTTCGCCGCCCTGGCGTAGCCGGATATTGATATCATGCAGCTTTTCCGGGTTTAACCCGTATCCAGGCGCTTGCTTGAAGTACAGCGTGCCATTGAGTTCGGGCAGAACCAGTTGCTCCGCGCCCTGCCAGAACCAGCGGCTCTCTGCCGCAGGTGCGGCGGCGGGCGCGATCAGGTAGCCATATTGCTGGTAGCGGCGCAGAACGTGTCGGTCGTGCGTGATGGCGATGCTGGCGTCAGTCCCGGCCAGAGTGAGCTGATCCAGCATTTCTGCCAGGCATATCTGGCTAGGCATCGCCAGATGGTGCTGCGCGAAAAAATACCGCAACAGATTGCGCGCGCGCGCAGGCTTGAGGCGAGCCAGAGCGGCGCAATCAATGCGATTCTCGGCTATGCTCTGGCTTGCGTCGAGTTCGGCGAGATCGTCGAGCAACGCGGCGGTTTCAGCCATATGTTGCGCGCTGCGCGCGAGCGTCGCGCGCCACGCGGGGTAGTGTTGTCCGAGCAGCGGCAAAATCGAATGGCGCAAAAAGTTACGAGTAAATCGGCTGTCGCGATTGCTTTCGTCTTCCACCCAGCTTAATTGCTGTTCGACAGCCCAAGCCACGATGGCGCTGCGGTCTGTATCGAGCAGCGGGCGTAGATAGGCAGGCGGAAGCGCGCTCGGGCGCAGCACAGGCATGGCCGACATGCCCTTGACGCCTGCGCCACGCAGCAGCTGTAGCAGCAGGGTTTCGGCCTGGTCGTCGCGATGGTGGGCCAGGGCGATGAAATCGACGGGTTGGTGCGCAAACTGTTCATACCGCGCCTGTCGCGCGCTAGCCTCGAGTCCGAGCTTGCTGGCGTTGGCGATCTGGATGCGCTGGATTTGCAGCGGGATACCGAGGTAGGCGCAGTGCTGTTCGCAGGTCTGCGCCCAGGCATCGGCGTGTTCGCTGATGCCGTGGTGCACGTGAATGGCGGACAGGTTGAGCGGATAGTCCTGACCCAGCTGCGCGAACAAATGCAGCAGCACGACCGAATCGACCCCCCCACTTAGTGCGATGCAGACCCGGCTGCCCTCCTCGCAGTGCTGGTTTGCGCATGCGCGTAAGACATCGGCGAGCTTATTTTTTGACTGGGTTGTCTTTATAACGGCCATAGCTCATGAGGCGCTGATAGCGGGTTTTGAGCAGTGCGTCGATGGGCTGTTTTTGCAGGCTGGCCAGGGTTTCCTCCAGCGCGGTTTTCACCGCGTGCATTAAAGTGGCCGGATCGCGATGCGCGCCGCCAACTGGCTCCGGGATGATACGGTCGATCAGGTCGAAAGACTTCAGGCGTGGCGCGGTAATGCTCAGTGTTTCGGCGGCGGTGGCCGCCATGTCGGCATTTTTCCACAAGATGGAGGCGCAGCCTTCCGGAGAAATGACGGAGTAGGTTGAATATTGCAACATCAGCGTCTGGTCGCCAATACCGATCGCCAGCGCGCCGCCAGAACCACCTTCGCCAATAATGGTGCAGATGACCGGCGTGCGTAATTCCGCCATGACGTACAGATTGCGGGCGATGGCTTCGGATTGCCCGCGCTCTTCGGCGCCGATGCCGGGATAAGCGCCGTGCGTGTCGATGAAGGTCATGACCGGGATGCCGAACTTCTCCGCCAGCCGCATCAGCCGCAAGGCCTTTCGGTAACCTTCCGGTCTAGGCATGCCGAAGTTGCGGTGAATTTTTTCCTTGGTGTCGTGGCCTTTCTGGTGGCCGATAATCATGACGCTTTGCTTGTTGAATCGCGCGATTCCGCCGACGATGGCGTGGTCGTCCCCGAATGCGCGGTCCCCGTGCAATTCTTCAAAATCCGAAAACAGCGCGCCGATATAATCCAGGCTGTACGGACGCTGCGGATGTCGGGCAACCTGGGAAATCTGCCACGCCGTCAATTTGGCGTAAATGTCCTGCGTGAGCTTTTCGCTTTTTTTCTGCAGCAGGATTAGCTCTTTGGAAATATCGACGGCAGTATCGTCTTGCACGCTACGCAATTCCTCAATCTTGAATTCGAGTTCGGCTATCGGCTGTTCAAAGTCCAGGAACGTGGTTTTCATTGGCAATTTAAACCGGTGAAGGCGACAAGTTAATCGAGACGGCGGGGTGGAAACAGCCGCGCGCGAGCGCGGTTATTCCGAGTTCGTCAATGAGAGTGACCATGTTCGCCGTGCGCATGCCCATGCGCGATTTCGTCTGCCGTCGCGGCCCGCACTTCGAGCACGGTGCAGCGAAACTCCAGGGTTTGCCCAGCCAGCGGGTGGTTGCCGTCGACGACTACCGTATCCTCGGTCAGTTCGGTTACCGTATAGAGCATGAACTCGTCCGTACCTTCGGCGGCGCCTTCGAATTGCATGCCGACTTCGATTTCTGCAGGAAACAGATGGCGCGGCTCGACTCGGACCAAATCGGCCTCGTATTCGCCAAATGCGTATTCCGGCTCCATGGTAACGTCGATCTTGTCGCCGACGCTTTTGCCCTCCAGCGCCTCTTCTGCTGTGGGGAAGATGCCGTCGTAGCCGCCATGTAGGTAACTTACGCCTTCTTTGCCGTCATCGGTATTTTCCAGTACTTCACCGGTTTGATTGCTGAGTTGGTAGGTGATCGTAACAATGGTATTCTTCGCTATCTGCATAATGGCCTCTTCGGGACGGGGTGGGTTCTTCGCGAACATTTTAGCGCATTTTGAAACTAAATCCTAGAAACGGTGAATGAGCGTCAGATGAATGAACAATTGCTCGGTGGTATCAGTTGCGAGGAGTTTTTGCGCGACTACTGGCAAAAAAGACCCTTGCTGGTGCGTAACGCGATGCCAGGATTCACCGGATTGATCGAACCGGATGCACTGTTTAAATTGGCCAGCGATGAAGACGTGAGCGCGCGGCTCGTCTTCCAGAAGGATCACAGGTGGGAATTGGAGCGCGGGCCGTTTGCGCGCAAAGATTTCAAATCCGCGCGTCGCTCGCCCGTATGGACGTTGTTGATACAGGAATTGAATCATTATGTTCCGGCGGCTGAGGCATTGCTGCAGCAGTTCGATTTTATTCCACATGCCCGCCTCGACGATTTGATGGTCAGTTATGCGACGCCGGGCGCTGGTGTCGGGCCGCATTTTGATTCGTATGACGTGTTTCTGCTTCAGGGGTGGGGGCGCAGGCGCTGGCAAATCAGCGCGCAGGCTGACCTCGCGCTGATTGACGGCATACCGTTGAAAATTCTTCAGAACTTCGAACCTGAGCAAGAGTGGATATTGGCGCCCGGAGATATGTTGTACTTGCCGCCCCACTACGCTCATGACGGCGTCGCCGTGGATGAATGCATGACTTATTCGGTGGGCTTTCGCGCCCCCTCCACGCAGGAAATTGCGACCCAGTTCCTGGTCTACATGCAGGACAAGATACAGCTGGACGGCCAATACCAGGACCCCGATCTGATAGTGCAAACGCACCCTGCCCAGATTGGGGAAGCCATGGTCGCGCAGGTCGCTGCCATGATCGCCAGGGTGCAATGGGAGCGGGCCGACGTGATAGACTTCCTCGGGCGTTATCTGACCGAACCCAAACCCCACGTTTACTTCCACCCGCCAGAACGGCCTGCGTCTGAGACCGCTTTTGAGGAAAAGGTCAGGCGCCATGGGTTGCACCTCGCGCCTCAGTCGCAGATGCTGTTCCATGATGCGCGTTATTATCTGAACGGCGAAGAGGTGAGTCTGGCGGATTGCTCCGAGCTGCTGCAATTGCTGGCCGATAAGCGCAGCATCCCTGGGCAGGCGTTTACCCCCGCATGGAGGGACTGGATGTACCAGGCGTATCTCGACGGTTACGTTCGTCTGGCGGAGAGCCGCTGACGCTATTTTCATCGGGTCGATTTCCTCTATGCGCCTGCTATTAGCCCGATCTTTTCGTAAATTGGCGCGCGCCCTCGCTGGTCTTTTGTTTCGTATGAAGCTTTTGTTCAGTTGGCTGTATGAATAACTATACCGCGCCTTCACAAAAGCTCCCTACAAACCAAAATCCTGCGCGATCATCACGCGAATTTATGAAAAGATCGGGTTAGAAGGGTTCAATGATGTAAATGCGAATGGCTGATAAAATTAGTTGACATAAATGGTATAATATTAGATTATTCTAAATAACACTGGTTGTTTCAGCTCTTTCTCCAAAGGGCCGCAGTGTTGTCTCCTCCATCCTCCCCTAATTAAGAGGATTTAAGGCTCGGGTATAGATTAACCCGGGCCTTTTTTTCCATTTTATGTCTGTGCGTGTCCATATTAAGGTTATGGTCGCGAATAAATGCTACACTTATCTCTCGTAACCTAAGTGAGGTCGGGCGCGTGAGCCTTGTTTCTGCATATATTTCGATTCCATTCTGGAAAACCATTTTGATTACAATTTTCTTTGATTTGTCATATTTCAGTATTGAAACTCGGATAAGATGCTTACAATTTGATGACTATCGTGGGGTGGCTGTATGATCTATCCGGAAGCGTTTGCGAGTTTGGAACGAGTGCGTTGGGAGATGGCGAAGGATGTGCCGTGGGAGAGCTTTCAACCTGATTTGCTGACCGATGAACAGGCCACCACCATTAAAATGAACGCCATTACCGAATGGGCGGCATTGCCGGCGACAGAAATGTTTTTGCGCGATTATCGTCACGACAGCGATTTTTCGGCGTTTATGTCTGTCTGGTTCTACGAGGAACAAAAACACGCACTGGTCATGATGGAATACCTGCGCCGCTTTCGTCCCGAGATGGCGCCTACCGAGGCCGAATTGCACGCAGTACGATTCGAATTCGACACCGCACCGCCGATGGAGACGCTGATGCTGCATTTCTGCGGCGAAATTCGTCTTACTCAATGGTACCGTTGCGCGGGCCAGTGGCATACCGAACCCGTTATCAAACACATCTACAACCTGATTTCTGGCGACGAGGCGCGCCACGGCGGTATATATTTCCGTTATATGCAACAGGCGATAGAACGCATGGGCGATGAAGCCCGTGCCGCGTTTGCCAAAGTCGGCGTGCTGATGACCAGTTCGTCGCGCAGCGCGCAGGCATTGCATCCCACCAACCTGCATGTCAATGCAGCGCTGTTCCCCAAGGACACCATACAAAGCCATTTGCCCGATCCGGCCTGGCTCGAGCGTTGGCTCGACGAGCAGATCCATTTCGACGCAGTATGGGAGAGTAAGGTCGTCAATACCATATTGACCAAGCTATCCAATTTGTTCGGCCACAGCATGGCCAATACCAGAGAGCTCAACCGCTATCGCAAGGAAATCACCCGCGGCCTCGCCGCCGTCGCCGTATAGTCTATCGCCCTCGTCGGCTTGGTCGCTACTGTCGCGCACATTCGGCGACGGGCAGGGCTCCAGTCCAATCAATAAGCCAGGTCAAATAAGCGCTTGACAGGAGCGTCAAGCGTTTGCTATAGTTTCGCCTCTCGACGACATATGCACGCAACACCTGCAACGGCGGCGAGGTAGCAATCGGACGCGGGGTGGAGCAGTCTGGCAGCTCGTCGGGCTCATAACCCGAAGGTCACAGGTTCAAATCCTGTCCCCGCAACCAAGAATTAAACGCTCTTTAACAACCAGACAACCGATAGATGTGGGTATTTGCGGTAGCGCGCGACGCGCGGCTTGAGGGGAAACCTTCAGGCGCGAGTCGCAAGCTAAAGTAAATAAGTAACACATTAGTAGTACCGCGAAAGTGGGGTTAACTCCATGAGTAGCAGACAGGAATTAAACTGAAGAGTTTGATCCTGGCTCAGATTGAACGCTGGCGGAATGCTTTACACATGCAAGTCGAACGGCAGCACGGACTTCGGTCTGGTGGCGAGTGGCGAACGGGTGAGTAATGCGCCGGAACGTATCCCGTAATGGGGGATAACGCAGCGAAAGCTGTGCTAATACCGCATACGCCCCGAGGGGGAAAGCAGGGGACCGCAAGGCCTTGCGTTATGGGAGCGGCCGACGTCTGATTAGCTAGTAGGTGGGGTAAAGGCCTACCTAGGCGATGATCAGTAGC
>DAICZK010000033.1 GCA_027311185.1 Sulfuriferula sp. | reverse complement strand
GTAAGGAAACTGCTCGTGAACCGCTAACCTGACTGCGCCTTCCGCGGTATTGACGAACAGCGCCGGGACGGTATCGGAATCACTGAATTGCAAATATAAATGCGTGCCGTCGTCAAACGCCTGGATAGGAGCTGCTGCCTCGTCGCCCGTCACGGTGTAGTTGAAATCGTAGCCCGGTAACTCCGACGCGCACGAAACTGAAAAAAGCGTCGCCAGTAACACGGCGAACAGGGTATGTTTCAATTCGGCTCTCCTTTTATTGATGCCGGATTGGGAATCTCGATATCCTGCAGAACGATCAGTGAAATCTTGCTGCCCGCGTCTATCGTCAATTGGGGCTTCATGTTCAGGTACTTGCCGAGGATGCCGGTCGCCGTGGAATCGACGATCTGGCCTGCGGCGTCGCCTATGGAGCCAGTGCTACCCGGTGTGGTATTCAAAATTACATTGCCCGAGGTAACCGGCGGTTGCAGCGCCCAGGCCAGTACGGCGAGGAAAATTCCTGTGCCCAGTTGAGGCAGGATATGATTGTTGACATCGCCCTCGACGCCGGACCGGCCCAGCGCATCCGTACCGTTCCACGCAGCAATCCTTATTGAGGCGCCGGAAGGAAGAATGATGCGTTTGAAGCCGAACATCATGCGATTCTGGCCAAACAGAGTGGACTGATTGTAGTCGCCCTCGAGCCGGGAACCCGCCGGGATCATCAGATGATCGCCGGTGATGGAATCGTAAATGTTTTCGGTAACGCGCGCGGAGACGTGTCCCGGTAGGGTGTTGTCAATCGCGGTCAATAGCACCAGCTGTATCACTGCGCCTTCCTGCAACAGGTCGACCGAGGGCGGCAGGTCGGGCAGCAGGCGTTTGGACGGGGCAAGTTGGCTTGCCTTCGCCTGCTTTTCCAGCCACTGCTCGTTAGGATGCGGCGCCTGCTTGACCTGCGCCGCCTGCCGCGCGGCTACTGCGCGTTGCGCCTGAGCCTGCGCGCTCTCGTCCAGCGTCTTGATCTGTTGCTGCGCGGTGTTTTCCGCTGGATTCGGTGCAGCCTGGTCGGCGGCGGCCGCAACCGCATGCCCGGGGCTAGCAGCGCTTGCGCCGGATTCATCGAAACTGGCAGGCAACGTATCCTTGTGCTTGAACAATCCCTGCTTAAGGTCGCCAAAATTAAAATTCAGAGCGTTTTTGGCGGCCTGATAATGATCGATCTGTTCCTGTGTGACGACGCCCGTCTCGAACGGGAATTGCGTATCAGGATAGCGAACGGCGTTATGCGCGGCGTTTCTGGCGGCATTTTCCTTCCCTACCTTTGCTTCGGCGGCCAGTTTTTCTCGTGCTTTTTTGTCACGTTCGAAGATTTCAGCCTGGGCGTTCTTTTCAGATTCAGGAGTATCGTTACCGATTTGCGCCGCAATCGTTTCGGCGCGTTTTTTTTGCTCGTTCGCGCGCCTTTGCGGCTCGCCACCCGAGCTGCTGAACTTGAACATGAAGGCGACAATCAAGCCGCCCACCATGATGACGGCGACGATGAGCACGACGTGTTTGCTCATTTTTCCGGATCCGATTTCATCGGTGCCGGCCATCAGTCGAACCATCCGAAAAATGATTTTGAAACCGATTTTCGGCCTTTTATAATCACTTTGACCTCCTGATCGCCGAGTTTGAGCAGCCAGGCGTCGGCGACGCGCTGCGCCTTGATCATGCCGTCGGCGTCTACCGTGTAATTCACCAGCTCGGGATGATTCTTGTCGTCCAGAACAAACAACGCGGGCAATTCCTGAACATCGCGCGGAATTCTGAACCAGGTGAATTTGCCGTTATCCGCGACCAGTGTGGGCGCGAAATTCGCCTCTCCGCTCACATCGTAATTGACAAACATGTTTGCAAGGGTTGGCGTGACGGGCGCATTTTGATCCGGCGTATCCTGGGCTGACGCTTCATATTGGGCGGGCAAGCCGGCCGGTTCGCCAGCAGGGATAATCCAGCGCACCCGTTGAAACCAGGCTCCCTCGGCCGCCGCCTCGAATGTCAGCAGATAGGAACGCTTGTCGGTGACGAGCGTCGCGGTATTGACTGTCCCGGCGGTTTTTGGCATGACGAATATGCGCTGTTTGTCACCCGAAACCGTATAGGGCCAACCGCGCTCGTCGTCGGCCGAAGGATAGTAGGCGACGATTTTTTCGCCTTCCGGCACCTCGATTTCGGTAAACACCTTGACTCTCGTCTTGACTGGAAAGGTGCGGTTAGGATCGTATTCGTAAGCGACGAGCTTGGTATCCTGAAACAGCGTCGGCGCGACGATGCCGTTATCCACTGTTGGAGGCGGGGGAAAGATTTCTGCCGCCTTGACACCGTCGGCGCAGAAACTGGCGCAAAACACCGCGAGCAGAAAAATCACTGCAGACCGAGTCGCCTTCATTGCCCCATCTCCTCGTCGATAGTGAATTGGGTTACATAAAACCCAATGGGGTTGCGCAATGCCTCCGCATCGGTTTTTATCGGTTCGAGCACGTAATGCAGCGTAATTGCCCTGACTACCGACACGGCCGCCCCATTGCCGCTCAGCGTGGTGAGCTTGACTATGGCGGTGATGACATTTTCTGCGCTCGGCAATATCGTGATGCGCTGCAAGGTCACGTTGCGAACCAGGGACGGATCCTTGTCCATGCGCTCCAGCGTATTGTCGGCAGTCAGGAAATTTTCGACCTGCGTTTTTGCCTTGCTCAACACTACCGTTTTGGCCGATGGCAAAAATTCGGTTTTGGTGCGGTAAGGATCTATTGTTAATAATTCTCGGACGAATTTTGCGGCGAAGTATTTGATGTTCTGCTCATCGGGAATGAACTGCTGCGCGGCAAGCGTCGACACCTGAACCAATCCAGTATCCTTGTTCGACACGACAAAATACGGTACGCGCTCCTTAAGCGGCATCATTGCGGTCACGCCGGTACCGAGCGCAATATTGAGCGCGAGCGAGGCCAGCAGGAACAGCGTCATCCGGTTCGCCTCCAGCCTGGGCTTGAGGTTTCTTCGCAATTGATTTTCGATGGGGTCGTGCATGGCCATATTCTTTATAATTAATAATTCAACAACATATTTTGTATTGGTTACAATTATAAATGTAACACGCAATTATTACTAATAAATGAAATTTAAATGGCAGTTATGTTTTTTTGTGCGGGTTATCGTTTTGCCGCGCGGGGAAATGCGGTGCGGCGGCCGAAGAAGTGGCGCGGAGGCGCTGGGAGTTGCGCGTCAGGCCGCGCGCGGGAAACGTATGACGATACGGGTGCCCATGCCATTGTCGGGCGTAGCGATCATCAGTTCTGCGCCATGCTGCCTGACGATTTCCTGGACGATGGCGAGGCCGAGCCCGCAACCGTTGCCGGGGCTACCGTCTACGCGATAAAAGCGCTCCAGTACTTTTTCGCGCTGCGATTCGGGAATGCCCATGCCGTTATCCTCCACCTCGAGCACTACCCCGCCGTCCTGATAGCAGCGCACGGTAATATAACCGTTGGAGTGCGTGTAGCGAATCGCATTATCGATCAGGTTGGCGATGAGCTCGCCGATCAGAAAAGGATCGCCCGATATGTGGGCAGCGGAAATCTCGAAGCCGAGGTCGATCTTTTTGACGCTCGCGCGATGCAGCCAGGAGCCAATAATGGACTCTATCAGATCTGCGAGATTGATGTTTTGGTGCGCCATCAGGTACTGCGATCCCGGCTCGGCGCGCGCCAGTGCCAGCAATTGATTCGCAATATGCGCCGCGCGCTGGGTGGCGGCAAGCACCTGCTCGAGCACGCCGCGCAATTCGGTCGACATATCATTGCGCAGCGCGATTTCAACCTGCGTTTGCAAACCGGCCAGCGGGGTGCGCAACTGATGCGCGGCGTTGGCAAGAAAGCGCTGCTGCCCGTCGATAGAGGCAGCAAGTCCGCGCAACAGATTATTGAGCGAGGCGATCACCAGCCGCACCTCGATCGGCGCGTGTTCTTCGGGCACAGGGCTCAAATCGAGCAATGAGCGCGCAGCGATTTCAGCCTGCAATTCGCTTAACGGCGTCAATCCGCGACTGATACCAAACCAGACCAGAATGACCGCTGCAAGTGCAATAATCAAGGCCGGCGCGATCATGACCGCTAACAAGCCGTAGAGATTACGGTCGCGCCTGATCAGTGTCTACGCAATCTGTATGATGGCGTAACGAGGCGTGTTGTCGAAACGCTCGCTGTTGTCGAGCGGGATGCGCAGCACGCCGACCCGTACATTGCGATCATTGTAGCGGGTGGTATAGAAAATCGGTTTGACGCCCAGATAAGCGGGTATCGGCAAACGCAAGTCGCCGGCGAACACCTTGCCGTCGTCGTTCGCAATCTGGTAATACACGCTGTCATAAGCGTGGGTAAACAAGGAGCGCAGCGCCTCCGGCGACATTACCAGAACGGGCCTGCCATTGACCACCTCCAGATGCTGGCTGAGCGCCTGGATAGGGTCCAGCAACGCCTTGTCATAAGCATCCGTGACAAACACCCTGGCAATATAAAAAGCGCCGCCCGTCGCCACTGCCAGTAAAGCCAGCAACGGGATAAGTACCCAGGCCAGCAATAAACTGCGCAGGCTGTGGTTGCGTATATCAGGCGGCATCGCCGGATTCAAGCAAATAGCCGAATCCGCGTATGGTGCGGATATACACCCCAGCCGGTTCCAGTTTGCCGCGCAGGCGAGACATGTAGACCTCGATGGCGTTCGGGCTGATATTTTCATCCCAATTGCAAACGGCTTGCAGTATCTTGTCCTTGCTCAGAACCTGCCCCTGACGCATCAGCAGATATTCCAGCACGCCCCACTCCCGCGCCGTCAGATTAAGCGGGGACTGATCGATCCAGGCACGATGCGCCAGGGTATCGAGCAGCAAACTGCCGCAAACGAGTTGCGAGCTATTCATCTGGGTGCCGCGCCGGACCAGCGCGCGGATGCGGGCCTCGAATTCATTGAGCTCGAAAGGCTTGACCAGATAATCGTCGGCACCCGAATCCAGGCCGCGCACTTTGTCGGCGACATCGTCGCGCGCCGTCAGTATCAGTACCGGACACACCTGCCCGCGCGCACGTAAACGCTTGAGTACGGTAAATCCGTCTATTCCGGGTAAACCGATATCCAGCACGGCGAGATCGTAGGACTCCGAGCTCAACGCGAGATCCGCCCGCTCCCCGCTGCTGACACGGTCGACCGCATAACCTGCTTGACTGAGAATCCGCAGCAGGCCGGCCGCCAGCAATTCGTCATCTTCTACTATCAGCACTCGCATTTTAGTTCTCTCACCAAGGGCTCGTTAACAGATAACCCAAGCTAGCGTATTGGGTCACTCGAAACGGACCAAAAAGCATCTCCGGCGGCATCGGGCGCGCTGGGACGACACCGATCGGACCAACCGAAACGCGCGGCGCATCCGCCGCTATCAACGCCGCCCGCCTGCGCCGTTGCGAAAATGAAGTGAAGCTGATCGATAAGCCGGGTTTTGTCGTGGACAATCATTCCTCTAGGCGGCCAATTGCTCAACCGCTCAAGCAGCCTACCCGCAGACTCAGCGAGCCGCTTCATCGCCTGCCTATTTGGCCTTGCTCCGGATGGAGGTTACCGCGTTTCACGTCCGCCTTGCGGCATACTCGTCTCTGTGGCCCTATTCCTCGCCTCACGGCGGCCGGCCATTAACCGGCATCCTGCTCTATGGAGCCCGGACTTTCCTCCCCCTTGATTGCTCAAGGCAGCGATTGCCTGACCAGCTTCAACGCCATTTTAACCCAGATTAGTCCCGGAACGTTAAATCGACGAATCGAGCAGGCTGATGCCGCCTTAACCGCAAGCTATTTGATCCTGAAACTAACCTTGATTTGCACCAGCGAATTAACCGCACGCCCGTCTTTTTGCGCTGGCGCAAACCGCGCCTGGCCAAACGCGGCGAGAGCGGACTGATCGAAAACGCCGGGCGGGTCGGCGGCGCTGACTTCGGCTGAACGCACCAGGCCCGTGTCGTCAATTTTCAATCGCAACAACACCCAGCCCTGAACCTCGTGCTGCGGCGGGAACACCGGATACAATGGGTGGACGGGGGATAGCGGCCGGGGAAGGACATCGAGTTCCCGGGTCGGGTAGTAGGTTTCGTCCACCAGCAACGGAACATCCACCGCCAGCCGGCCGGATTTGTCCGGCGGCACGGGGGTGCTTTGCTGCGGCGGCTCGTCCGGTGCGGGTGCGGGTGCGGTCGGTGTCGGTGTCACTGACGCTGTCCGCGCGGCGGCTGGCTTCGCAGTCAATCTGATCTGCAAGACTTCGGATTCGACTGCGGAGGGCGCGATCGCTCGCAATCGCAGCAGGCCGACCACTGCGGCGTGCGCACCTATCGACAATAACAGCGCTGCCACAATCCTGCGCTGCGCCCGGCTCAGTTCGGGCTCACGTACCTCTGGCGCCATACGCTAACCGCATCAATGCAGCGTCCTGGGCATGGCCAATACAAAGGGAGGAATTTCGGCGTCGAAGTGCTCGCCATCCTCGGCGATCATCTGGTAACTACCCCGCATCGTGCCGACCGGGGTATTGAGTGCCGTGCCGCTGGTATATTCAAACGCCTCGCCCGGTTTGAGCATGGGCTGCTCGCCGACTACGCCCAGGCCGCGCACCTCCTGCACATGATCCTCGGCGTCGGTGATGACCCAGTGGCGTGATACCAGTTGCGCCACTACCGTTCCGCTATTGGCAATGGTAATGGTATAGGCAAACACGTAACGCTCCTGATCCGGATCGGATTGCTCGGGCAGAAATGCGGTTTGCACATTAATCGTGATATGTTTTTTTCTCAGATCGGCCATTTATTATCTTTCACTAGAACTCGTACTGTTACAAGAACGCGATTACAGGTAAAATCGAAGGCTCTTAAATATTTAGCGCAAGGAGACATCGTGTCCAGACAATTTCGTATCGCACCCAGTATTCTATCCGCAAATTTTGCCAAATTGGGGCAGGAAGTCACCGATGTCGTTGCGTCAGGCGCCGATATTATCCATTTCGACGTAATGGACAACCATTATGTGCCCAACCTCACCATCGGCCCGCTGGTCTGCGAATCGCTGCGCCCTATCACCCAGGCGATCATCGACGTGCATTTGATGGTCAAACCCGTTGACCGCATTATCCCCGATTTTGCCAAGGCAGGGGCGAACATGATCACCTTCCACCCCGAAGCTTCCGAGCATATAGACCGTACTTTAGCACTGATCAAGGAGTCCGGCTGCAAGGCAGGCCTGGTATTCAACCCGGCGACCTCGCTGAGCTATCTCGATTACGTTATGGACAAAGTCGACATGATACTGCTCATGTCCGTCAACCCGGGCTTTGGCGGACAAAAATTCATCCCTGAAACTCTCGTCAAAATTCGCGCCGCGCGCCAGCGTATCGACGCTTCAGGCCGCGACATCTGGCTCGAAGTCGACGGTGGCGTCAAGATCGATAATATCGCCGAAGTCGCGCGCGCAGGCGCAGACGTGTTCGTTGCCGGATCGGCCATCTTCAGCGCCGGCAAGGGCGCCGACCCGCACCGCTACGACAGCGTCGTAGCCGCACTGCGAGCAGAGCTCGCCAAGGTGGCATAATTGATTTCCCACTCGCAGTAAAAGCCGTCGTCATCGACCTTGACGGCACCTTGCTCGACACCGCGTCTGACCTTGCCTACGCGGCTGAATTGATGATGAACGAACTGGCCTTGCCGGCACCGCCGCTGGCGACGATTAAAACCTATATCGGCAACGGCGTATCGCGCCTGGCGAAACGCGTTTTGACCGGCGACATGGACGCCGAGCCTGACGCTGAGCTTTTCGCCAAGGGCTATGCGATTTACAAGAAACATTACGGTGAGAATGTAGCGCGCTATTCGCGGCCATTCGGAGGGGTGATCGAAGGCTTGCAGGCTTTCCGCGCCATGGGCGTACGGCTGGCCTGCGTCACCAACAAGGCCGAAGTGTTCACCACGCCGCTGCTGCGCGATACCGGCCTGCTTGATTATTTCGAACTGGTGCTGGCGGGCGACAGCCTGCCCAGACGCAAACCCGACCCGCTGCCGCTGTTGCACGCGGCCCAACATTTCGGCGTCACTCCGGATCAGCTATTGCTGATCGGCGATTCCAGCAACGACACCCAGGCGGCGCGTGCCGCGGGCTGCCCGGTATTTTGCGTGCCCTACGGTTATAACCGCGGCGTCCCGGTCAGCGAATTGCAGCCGGATGCCGTTGTCGCCAGCCTGCTCGATGCCGCAAAACTGGTCACCCAAGCAGATTAATCATGCAACCTGCAGTTACCTTGATAAAGACGACGGCATGGCGATGGCGCAGGCGGCCCGCACGGCACCGCGGTCCCTCCATTCATTAAAGGCAAATGCATGATGACTGAACAGCAATTCAACGAACTCGCCCAGGCCGGTTACAACCGCATTCCGCTGACTCGCGAGTTGCCGGCGGATCTGGATACGCCGCTGTCGATTTTTCTCAAACTCGCCAACGCGCCGTATTCCTACCTGCTCGAATCGGTCGTCGGCGGCGAGCGTTTCGGCCGCTACTCCATCATCGGCCTGCCTGCGCGCACAGTATTGCGGGTACATGGCCATGTCGTCACGCTGGAGACCGACGGCGAAAAAACCGAACAGCACAACGCTCCCGATCCGCTGGTATTTATCGAATCCCTGCTGCAGCGCTACCGGGTTGCGAGTCTGCCCGGACTGCCGCGCTTCGTCGGCGGCCTGGTAGGCTACTTCGGCTACGACACGGTGCGCTACATAGAACCGCGCCTGGCTCACAACCACAAGGCCGATTTGCTCAATACACCGGATATCCTGTTATTGCTCAGCGAAGAACTGGCGGTGGTGGACAATCTCACCGGCAAACTGACGCTGATCGTATACGCCGATCCGGGCCAGCCCGGCGCTTACGCGCAGGCGCTGCTGCGCCTTAATCAATTGCGCACAGCCTTGCGCAAACCCGTCGAGGTCCCCATTCCCCTGCCCACGGTAGCCAGCGAAACCGAACGCGAAACCTCGCGCGCCGATTACCTCAAGGCAGTCGCGCGCGCGAAGCAGTACATCGCAGCGGGCGACATGATGCAAGTGCAAATCGGGCAACGCCTGATCAAGCCTTTCGCCGCATCGGCCTTGTCGCTGTACCGGGCGCTGCGTTCGATCAATCCGTCGCCGTACATGTATTACTACGACATGGGCAATTTCCACGTCGTCGGCGCATCGCCGGAAATACTGGTCCGCCAGGAGCACCGCGCCGACGGCGATTTTGTCACCATCCGGCCACTGGCGGGCACCCGGCCGCGCGGCGATACGCCGCAACGCGACGAAGAACTCGCAACAGAACTGTTGGCCGACCCCAAGGAAATTGCCGAACACCTCATGCTCATCGACCTCGCGCGCAACGATATCGGGCGCATCGCGCAAACGGGCACAGTCAAGGTCACCGACAAAATGGTGGTCGAGCGCTATTCGCACGTCATGCACATCGTCAGCTCAGTCGAGGGCAAACTCAAGCCCGGCACCAGCAACCTCGACGTATTGCGCGCCACCTTCCCGGCGGGCACGCTGACCGGCGCGCCGAAAATCCGCGCCATGGAAATCATCGACGAGCTGGAGCCCAGCAAACGCGGGCTGTATGGCGGCGCCGTCGGCTACCTGGGATTTAACGGCGAAATGGATCTGGCCATCGCCATTCGCACCGGCATCGTCAAAAACGGCAAACTTTACGTGCAGGCGGCGGCAGGTATCGTCGCCGACTCGGTCGCCGAAGCCGAATGGCAGGAAACCGAAAACAAGGCGCGTGCGGTGCTACGCGCAGCCGAGATGGTGCTGTCCGAGCTGGGGGAGCTTTAAAGAAACGTTGATTTATCCAAATTTTACGAGACGCAATCCATGGTGGTAGGAGCGGGCTTGCCCGCGATAATTTGGCCGCGATTCGCGGGCAAGCCCGCTCCTACCGAAACGGCATACAAAGGGGATGACGAATAAATCAGCGCTTCGTTAACTCTTCGCCTGATGGGAGTTGACGATGAAGATACTTAAGCCGATCTTTTCATAAATTCGCGTGATGATCGCGCAGGATTTTGTTTTGTAGGGCGCTTTTGGAAGGCGTGGTGTAGTTATTCATACAGCCAACTGGGCAAGAGCTTCATACGAAACAAAAGCCCAGCGAGGGCGCGCGCCAATTTATGAAAAGATCGGGCTTAATGCATTATACTAAAATATAATTCAATAAGGATCACGCTATGCACACCACCCATCTGCGTAAAGTTGGCGGCTCTGTCATGTTGGCGCTGCCACCTGCAATTCTCGATCTGCTTCACCTTAGCGCGGGCTCTACGGTTGGCGTTACCCTTGACGGCGACCGCATAGTAATCGGCCCGTTGCCGCGCCCGCGCTACACGCTGGCGGAATTACTCGCGGCGTCCGACTATTCCGCGCCACAGCCCCAGGAAGAACGGGAATGGGTTGATGCGCCAGCCGTGGGCGGCGAACTGGTATGAAACGGGGAGGCATTTATCTGGTATCGCTCGAACCTGTGGCCGGCCGCGAACAACAAGGCTATTGCCCCGTCTTGGTCGTATCGCCGGATGAGTTCAACGAAGCAACAAGGCTACCGGTGATTGTGCCGATCACGACAGGGGGTGAGTTCGCCAGACGCATCGGCTTCGCCGTACCGATTACCGGGATCAAAACGAGCGGCATTATTCGTTGCGACCAACCACGCATGCTGGACATAGCTGCTCGTAACTGTCGCAAGGTGGATACGCTACCGCAAGCCATCCTCGATGAGGTTCTTGCGAAGCTGGCGCCGATCTTCGAGTGAATTAACGAATTTCGTTACCCGCTTTAATTCCCCCGATTTCAACGGATTGGAGACGATCGCTATTAAAACGACACGCTTTATAATAAATAAAGTGGCTAAAAAGCAAGCGAATCCATCTTCAGGGCCGTTTGATACGAATTTTATTTTCAGTTAGCACCACAAAACAACCGACCCAATCGACAATCTCCGCGGCAATTGCGCCGATAGACGCTACCAGTGCCCCAATGCCCGGTTCGCGTAATCGGACAAGCAATAAACCCGCATGCGTGCCGGGCGCAAATTGGCGGGTGTCAGAAAATCCATATCCTGAGTGATAAGAAACCGGCCCTCTGCACACACTGCTCGCCAGATATCTGCATCCGGTCTGCCGCCAAGTGTTCTTCGGGCACCGTATCAACATCGTGCCCCTGTCTTTGCAGCATGGGTACCAATCTCACCGGCAAGTTCTCGTCGAGCTTGATCTTCATGCCAAAATCGGGGTCGCCAGCAAGGGGAGATCCTCTTCCGCAGAGACTGCCGCAAACGCAACAATTGCGCGAACGGCATCACGGCTGAGCGTTGGAAAATCCAGCAAAATGTCATCGGTACCCACCCCTTCCGCCAAACTGGCGAGGATGGTACGCACGCTGATTCGCGTCCCTGTGATAACTGGCTCTCCGCCGCAGATCTCAGGGTCACGGGTAATATAATGTTTGAAATTCATGATCATACTGTTGCTCCATTCATTTGCGATAAATTATGCCGAACCCCGGCAAGACCAACACCTGCATTAGTACACTTTATTACAATCTCGCAAAATTTCAAACATTCGAGTGCAAATGCAAACAACGGCATTGTATCTTCCCGCCGAATAACCGGAAATAACACTTGATTATCCATGATCAAAGTTCAGCACGCACTGACATCGTGAAAAAACCCGGATTTTGGCGAACGTCCACTTGCGGCATTCACTTTCTCTTGCCCGCTACTCTGGCGCACTGACTGGAAATGCGGTCTCATTCACCCAATCGGCCGCCCCGCCAACTCTTCCAGCAGGCCCAATTGAGCCGGCAGGCAGATTCTTTTCAGATCGTAGCGCTCGATGACGGTTTGCCGGGCATTGCGGCGTATCTGCGCGAAGGCTTCAGGTTGTTCCAGTGCGGCGATGACAGTGTCGGCGAGTTCGGCTGAATTAAAAAAATCCACCAGCAAACCGTTGTCGCGATGGCGCACTACTTCCTCCACCGGCGCGGTGCGCGAAGCAATGACCAGGCAACCGGCCGACATCGCCTCGAGCATCGACCAGGAAAGCACGAAAGGATAAGTCAGATAGACATGCGCGCGCGAAACCTGCAATAC
>DAICZK010000032.1 GCA_027311185.1 Sulfuriferula sp. | reverse complement strand
CTGTTAAACGATGTCGCACACAACATCGGCGGTCGTACCATTTGCGCGCTGGGCGATTCGGCAGCAATGCCGGTGCAAGCGATGCTCAAACATTATCGCCATGAGTTCGAGTACCATATCGAGCACGGCAAGTGCATGGTTTAGGGGGCAAAATGTTGGAAATCGAAATCGACGGCAACAAAATTTCCACGCCCGAGGGCGGCACCATCATGGATGCGGCGGACCAGATCGGCATTTACATACCGCACTTCTGCTACCACAAAAAACTCTCCATCGCCGCGAACTGCCGTATGTGCCTGGTTCAGGTCGAAAAAGCGTCCAAGCCCATGCCCGCGTGCGCCACCCCGGTAACAGATGGCATGAAAGTGTCTACGCGGTCTGATTACGCGATCAAGGCGCAACATGGCGTGATGGAGTTTCTGCTGATCAACCATCCGCTCGACTGTCCGATTTGCGATCAGGGCGGCGAATGCACCCTACAGGATCTGGCCGTCGGATATGGCGGCAGCAGTTCGCGTTATCAGGAAGTTAAACGAGTAGTGACGGAGAAAGAACTTGGCCCGCTAGTATCCACCGATATGACGCGTTGCATCAACTGCACTCTTTGCGTGCGTTTCGGCCAGGAAATCGCCGGCATCATGGAAATGGGACAGGCAGGTCGGGGCGAACATGCTGAAATCATGCCTTTTATTAATCAGACCATCGATACGGAGTTGTCCGGCAATATCATCGACCTGTGCCCAGTTGGCGCGCTAACCAGCAAACCTTTCCGCTACACCGCACGCAGCTTGGAGTTGTCGCGGCGCAAATCAGTGAGTCCGCACGACGGCCTGGGTAGCAATCTGGCGGTACAGGTTAAAAACAATCGCGTCATGCGCGTGCTGCCGCTGGAAAACGAGGCGATCAACGAATGCTGGCTATCGGACAAAGATCGTTTCGCTTATGAAGGTCTGAACTCGGAACATCGCCTGACACGCCCCATGATCAAGCAAAACGGCAGCTGGCTCGAGGTGTCGTGGCAGCTAGCGCTGGAGTATGTCAGCAATGGCTTGAAGCAGATCCGCGAACTTCACGGTGCGGACAGTATTGGCGCGCTGGCCACGCCGCACCAGACCTTGGAAGAATTGTATTTGTTGCAGAAACTGATGCGCGGATTCGGTACCGGTAACGTCGACACGCGGCTCGCCCAGGCCGATTTCAGCGCCGACGGAGCCCATGCTGGCGCACCCTGGCTGGGTATGGCGGTCGCCGATATCAATAGCCTCGACCGGGTATTGCTGGTCGGAAGCACCCTGCGTCCCGACCACCCCTTGCTGGCGCACCGTTTGCGCGCCGCAGTCAAAAGCGGGGCGGAATTCAATCTGCTCAATCCAGTTGACGACGATCTGTTGCTGAAGGTGACTAATAAGGTCATCGTCGCTCCCCAGGCGATGGTCAACGCGCTCGCGCAGATCGCCGTGGCACTGGCCGAGCAGACCGCCAGGCCGTTGCCCGCGGCTATCGCGCAACGCCTGGCCGGCATACAAAGCGGCCCCGCAGCGGTCGCGATCGCCACCAGCCTGTCGGGCGGAGAACGCAAAGCCGTGTTGTTGGGCAATCTCGCGCAGCACCATCATCAATATTCGGATTTACATGCCTTAGCGCAGATTGTCGCCGAATGGACCGGAGCGGTACTCGGGTTTCTGGGCGAGGCGGCCAATAGCGTCGGCGCTTACGTGGCAGGCGCCGTTCCGCATCGCGGCCTGGCCGGTCTCGACGCTGCGGCGATGCTGGCGACGCCGCGCAAGGCTTATGTGCTGCTGGGTGCCGAGCCCGAGCTCGATTGTCATAACCCGGACGCGGCGTTGCGCGCGATGCGCAGCGCGGACATGGTCGTTGCGATGAGCGCGTACAAACATGCGGCGCTGGATTATGCCGACGTTCTGCTGCCGATTGCGCCGTTCACTGAAACTGCGGGCACCTTCATCAGTACCGAGGGGCGCGTGCAGTCGTTCAAGGGCGCGGTGGCGCCGCTGGGCGAGGTGCGTCCGGCGTGGAAGGTATTGCGGGTGCTGGGGACGATGGCAGGGTTGCCCGGATTCGATTACGATACTGCCGATGCAGTGCGGCTGGCAGTCCTGCCGGATGGTCAATTGCCGGCGGACAGTCTGGATAACCGGCTCGCGACGCCAGTCGTCACCTCGGTGGAGGTTGCCGACCGGCTTACGCGTATCGGCGAGATCCCGATGTATCAAGCCGATGCCATCGTGCGCCGCGCTGCTGCGTTGCAAAAAACGCCGGGGGCCGACTTGCCGGTCGCGCGGCTGAATTTGGCGACGCTTGCCTCGCTGGGATTACGCTCGCAGGAGATGGCCAGGATACGCCAGGGTGACGCTCATGTCGTGGTGCGGATATTGGCCGACGACAGGTTGCCCGACGGCGCCGTTCGCCTCGTGGCGGCACACCCGCTGACGGCGGGGCTCGGGGCCATGATGGGTGAAATTAGCGTGGAGCGCGTATAGCATGGCCTATTTGCAAGCTTTGTTCGGTTACGCCTGGCCCGCAGTCTGGGATCTGGCGAAAATTATCGGGATTGTTGCGCCGCTGATGATAGGCGTCGCCTACCTGACTTATGCAGAGCGCAAGGTGATCGGCTACATGCAGGTCAGGATCGGCCCTAACCGGGTCGGTTATAAAGGCTTGCTCCAGCCTATTGCCGACGGCATCAAGCTGATGATGAAAGAAATCATCATCCCCAGCGGCGCGAACAAGTTTTTGTTCGTGCTCGCGCCGGTGCTGACGATTGCGCCCGCGCTGGCGGCCTGGGCGGTGATTCCTTTTTCGCCGCAAATGGTGCTGGCTAACGTCGACGCCGGTCTGCTCTACATTCTGGCGATCACGTCCCTGGGCGTATACGGCGTCATTATCGCGGGCTGGGCCTCGAATTCCAAGTATGCTTTCCTGGGCAGCCTGCGTTCGGCTGCGCAAATCGTCTCATACGAAATCGCGATGGGCTTTGCGTTGGTCGGCGTGCTGATGGCGGCGCAGAGCCTGAATCTGGGCGATATCGTCAAGGCACAGAACGGTGGCATGTTCCACTGGTTCTGGTTGCCGCTGTTCCCCATGTTCATCGTTTATTTCATCGCTGGCGTCGCCGAAACCAATCGCGCACCGTTCGACGTCGCCGAGGGTGAGTCTGAAATCGTCGCGGGATTCCACGTGGAATATTCGGGGATGGCGTTCGCGATATTTTTTCTCGCCGAATATGCGAACATGATACTGATCGCGACCTTGACCTCGCTGATGTTCCTGGGTGGCTGGAATCCGTTGTTCAATTTTCCACCTTTTAACTGGATACCCGGTTTTATCTGGCTGTTGTCGAAAATTGCATTCGTTTTGTTTCTGTTCCTGTGGTTGCGTGCGACGTTCCCGCGTTACCGTTATGATCAGATCATGCGCCTGGGCTGGAAAGTGTTCATTCCGATTACCCTGGTATGGTTGCTGGTCGTCGGGGCGGTGATGCAGACGCGTTTTGCGTACCTGATTCATTAAACGTGTCCCTAATGAACCCGAGCGGCGAATTCAAGATGATGGAGCGTTGTAAATGAAAGCGATCAAATATTTTTTCACCCGTTTTTTGCTTATCGAGTTGTTTCGTGGTATGGCATTGACTGGGCGGCACTTTTTTGCGCGCAAGATCACAGTACAGTTTCCGGAAGAAAAGACGCCGCAGTCGGTGCGGTTTCGCGGCTTGCACGCGCTGCGCCGCTACCCGAACGGAGAAGAACGTTGCATCGCCTGTAAATTATGCGAAGCGGTCTGTCCGGCGTTGGCCATTACGATAGAATCGGAGCAACGCGAGGATGGCAGCCGCCGCACCACTCGTTACGATATCGACCTGACCAAGTGCATTTTTTGCGGATTTTGCGAGGAATCCTGTCCGGTCGACTCCATCGTTGAAACGCATATACTGGAATATCATGGCGAAAAACGCGGCGACCTGTACTACACGAAGAATCAGTTGCTGGCGATTGGCGACAAGTACGAGGCGCAAATTGCGGCCGCTAGAAGCGCAGATGCGAAATACCGATAATTTTGCCGGGGACAAGTCCATATGAGTTTTGCCGTCGTAGTATTCTATTTTTTTGCCGCAATATTGTTGTTCGCCGCATTTCGCGTCATTACCACCCGAAACCCCGTCCATGCCGCGCTGTACCTGGTGCTGGCCTTTTTCACGGCGGCGGGTTTGTGGTTGATGCTCGACGCCGAGTTCCTGGCGATCACGCTGGTGCTCGTCTACGTCGGCGCGGTGATGGTGCTGTTCCTGTTTGTGGTCATGATGCTAGACATCAATCTCGACCGTCTGCGCGACGGCTTCTGGGATTATTTGCCGCTGGCGGGTTTTGTCGCGACGATGCTGGCAGTGGAAATGGGGATCGTTCTGGGCAGCCGCAATTTCGGTTTGAGCATCGTTCCGGCACCGAGTTTGCATCCTGCCGGATACAGCAATACCAAGGAACTGGGCGGACTGCTCTACACGCAGTATGTCTATCCGTTCGAGCTGGCGGCGGTCGTGCTGCTGGTGGCGATAGTGGCGGCCATTACCCTGACCATGCGGCGCCGTAAAAACAGCAAATATCAGAACCCGGCAGAACAGGTGAAAATCCAACGCGGGGAACGCGTCCGTATGGTCGAAATGGCATCGGATCAGCCGTCCTCGACTAAATCCTGATCGTCTATCGCTGTTCATTTGAGGGGGAATACCGTGTTGTCACTGTCGCATTATTTGATTCTGGGCGCGTTTTTGTTCGCGATCAGCGTGTTGGGCATATTTTTGAACCGCAAAAATCTCATTATTCTGCTCATGGCGATAGAGCTCATGTTGCTGGCCGTGAATATGAATTTCATTGCTTTTTCACATTACCTCGGCGACACGGCAGGTCAGATTTTCGTGTTTTTCATACTGACGGTCGCGGCGGCGGAATCGGCGATAGGGCTCGCGATACTGGTCGTGCTGTTCCGCAATTTGCATACCATACACGTGGACGATTTGGATCATCTGAAAGGCTAATGGTGCGGAGCGCCTTTGACAGGAATTGACTATGACAGCGATGCAGGAGCTTTATCTTTTAGTGCCACTGGCGCCCTTGTTCGGCGCTATCGTGGCGGGTTTGTTCGGTCGCGTAATCGGACGTACGCTGTCTCACAGCGTCACCATTGCCGGCGTGGCAGTGTCGTGCTGGGCCTCCTGGCTGGTGTTCCAGGATGTGCAGGCCGGGCATACCTATAACGGCACGGTTTATACCTGGCTGAGTATCGGTAATCTGAACATGGAAGTCGGTTTTCTGATCGACTCCTTGACCACCATGATGATGTTGGTGGTAACCTTCGTATCTCTGATGGTCCACATCTATACGATCAGCTACATGCGTGACGACCCAGGCTACCAGCGCTTTTTCAGTTATATCTCGCTGTTTACCTTTTCCATGCTCATGCTGGTGATGGCAAACAATTTCATGCAGCTGTTTTTCGGCTGGGAAGCCGTCGGCCTGGTTTCTTACCTGCTGATCGGTTTCTGGTATACGCGGCCTACTGCGATTTATGCCAATTTAAAGGCATTTTTGGTGAACCGAGTGGGCGATTTCGGTTTTCTGCTCGGCATAGGCGTGGTGCTAGCTTATTTCGGCTCGCTCGACTACGCTACCGTATTTGCCCAAGCGCCCGCTCTGGCCGCGCAGACGGTGAGTCTGATACCGGGTTCGGAGTGGTCGTTGATGACCGTGATCTGTCTGTTGTTGTTTATCGGCGCAATGGGCAAATCGGCGCAGGTTCCCTTGCACGTATGGCTGCCCGACTCCATGGAAGGCCCCACGCCAATCTCGGCGCTGATCCACGCCGCGACGATGGTGACGGCCGGTATCTTCATGGTCGCCCGGATGTCGCCGCTATTTGAACTGTCGCAGACCGCGTTGTCCACCATACTGGTCATCGGTGCCATCACCGCCCTGTTCATGGGCTTTCTGGGGATGATACAAAACGACATCAAGCGTGTCATTGCCTACTCGACCTTGTCGCAACTCGGTTATATGACCGTCGCGCTCGGCGCTTCGGCGTATTCGGTAGCAGTGTTTCATCTGATGACTCACGCCTTTTTCAAAGCGCTGTTGTTCCTGGCCGCCGGCTCGGTCATCATGGGCATGCACCACGATCAGGATATCCGCAACATGGGCGGGTTGCGCAAATACATGCCCATTACCTGGATCACGTTTCTGATCGGCTCGCTGGCTTTGATCGGCACGCCGTTTTTTTCCGGGTTTTATTCCAAGGACAGCATTATCGAGGCGGTGCACATCGCCATGGAGCAGGGCGTTGCCGGTGCCGGCTTCGCCTATTTCGCCGTGCTGGCAGGCGTATTCGTCACCGCGTTTTATACGTTTCGCCTGTATTTCCTGGTGTTTCACGGCAAAGATCGGTTTGAAACTCACCCTGCGCACGAGGGCCATGACGCCCACGGCGATCACGACCACCACGGTGGGGTGCCGCACGAATCGTCCTGGTTGGTGACGGTGCCGCTCGTTCTGCTCGCCATTCCCTCTGTGGCGATCGGTTATCTGACCATAAAACCCATGCTGTTTGGTGATTATTTCAAAGGCGCAATCACGATCAACGCCGCCATCCATCCCGCGATGACGGAACTTAAAAACAGTTTTCACGGCAGCACCGCCATGGCCTTGCAAAGCTTTACCGAATTGCCGCTTTGGCTCGCTGTCTCCGGCGTGTTTCTGTCCTGGTATTTTTATATGAAGCGCCCGGATATTCCCGCCATGCTCAAACACCGGTTCAGCATCATTTATACCATTCTTGACAACAAATACGGATTCGACAGGTTTAACGACTGGTTTTTCGCGGGTGGCGCGCGTGCCGTCGGCGGGGTTTTCTGGCGTATTGGCGAAGTTAAAATCATTGATGGTTTCTTTGTCAATGGCACGGCTAATCTGGTGGGCTGGTTTGCGACGGTAGTTCGCAAATGGCAGTCGGGTTATATTTACCATTACGCTTTTGCGATGATCATAGGCCTGTTCGCCTTGGTTACCTGGTTTGTGCGCGTGGTTTAAGTGACCGACCGATAAATATATAACGAATAGGGACTTTATGTTAGCGGGATATCCACTTTTGAGCTTGGCGATCTGGGTGCCGATTTGCGCCGGCGTCCTGGTGTTGGCAACGGGTTCGGAGCGCAATGCGCCGCTGGCGCGCTGGATTGCGTTAGTCGGAGCCTTAGCGGGGTTCTTGGTGACGCTGCCATTGTATCTGCGTTTCGACGCGACAACCGCCAATATGCAGTTCGTCGAGTTCATGCGCTGGATACCGACCTACAATATCAATTACCATCTGGGCATAGACGGCATTTCCATGCCGTTCGTGTTGCTCAACAGTTTTATTACCGTGCTGGTAGTGATCGCAGGCTGGCAGGTCATACAGACCAAGACCTCGCAATATATGGCGGCGTTCCTGATCATGTCGGGTCTGATCAATGGGGTCTTCGCCGCGCTTGATGCGATGCTCTTTTATGTGTACTTCGAAGCTATGCTGATTCCGTTGTTTCTGGTGATCGGTATCTGGGGCGGACCTCGCCGCATTTATGCAGCGGTGAAGTTTTTTCTGTATACCTTGCTCGGCTCGCTGCTCATGCTCGTCGCGTTCATCTACCTGTATTTTCAGTCGGGCGGCAGTTTCGAGATACTCGATTATTACGCGTTGCCGTTGAGCCTGCCGGTGCAGATTCTGCTGTTCCTGGCGTTCTTTTTGTCTTTCGCGGTCAAAGTTCCGATGTGGCCGGTGCATACCTGGTTACCGGACGCGCACGTCGAAGCGCCGACCGGGGGCTCGGTGGTACTAGCGGCCATTACACTAAAAATCGGAGCATACGGATTCATGCGCTTCAATTTGCCGATCACGCCGGACGCCAGCCATTATATGACGGGGTTCATGGTCACCCTCTCGCTGATTGCGGTGGTCTACATCAGTCTGGTCGCCCTGGTGCAGAGCGATATGAAAAAGCTGATTGCCTACTCTTCGATCTCGCATATGGGGTTCGTTACGTTGGGCATATTTCTATTCAACAGCATGGGCATGGAAGGCGCGCTGGTGCAGATGATCTCGCACGGTTTTGTCTCGGCGGCGATGTTTCTGGGCATAGGCGTGATGTATGACCGGCTGCATTCCAGACAGATTTCGGATTACGGCGGCCTGGTTAATAAAATGCCGGTCTTCGCTGCTTTCCTCATGTTGTTCTCGATGGCCAATTCGGGTTTGCCGGGGACGAGCGGCTTTGTCGGCGAGTTTATGGTCATTCTGGCAGCAATCAAGGTGAATTTCTGGTATGCCTTCCTGGCGGCGACTACGCTGATATTCGGTGCGGCCTATACGTTGTGGATGTACAAACGGGTGGTGTTCGGCGAGGTAACCAATCCGGAGGTCGCAAAACTCAAGGATATCAACGCGCGCGAATTCAGTTTTCTCGCCGTGTTAGCCGTGTTGGTGCTGGCGATGGGTTTATATCCTCGGCCGGTGACCGAGGTCATGCACGTGACGGTGAACAATCTCCTCGCGCATGTTGCACAAGGAAAATTGCCCTAGGTTATCGTATATATAAACCATACCGCTTAATGGATAACTCGCTGATAGGTTGCCGTCCGCTCGTTGCCGGATGCCGGGCAACCGAATAATAAAGGAAGATGGATGAACTTTGCCTTGACTGACCTGATGCCTTTGCTGCCTGAAGTATTTCTGCTGGCCGCGACTTGCTTCATACTGATACTGGACCTGTTCCTGAGCCAGGATCAGCGCTACATCACCTATATTCTGACACTGGCGGCGCTGGCCGGTTGCGGCTGGCTGACGTTTTCCACTGCGACGGGGATAACCGCGTACGCCATGCATGGCATGTTTGTCGACGATCTGCTCTCCGATACGTTGAAGCTCATGCTGTATTTCACCGTTGCGATTACACTGGTGTACTCGAGGGAGTATCTGCGCCTGCGCGGCATGTTTCAAGGTGAATTCTTTGTATTGGTGCTGTTTGCTACCTTGGGCATGATGGTGATGATTTCGGCCAATCACTTTCTGACCCTGTACATGGGATTGGAACTGATGAGCCTGTCGTTATATGCGCTGGTCGCATTGCAGCGCGATTCCGCCATTGCGTCCGAAGCGGCAATGAAATATTTCGTGCTCGGCGCCCTGGCGTCGGGCATGTTGTTGTATGGCATGTCGATGATCTATGGCGCCACGGACAGTCTTGAATTGCCACGCATTGCGCTGGTACTGCAAGCCGATATCGGCAACAGTATGGTGCTGGTGTTCGGCCTGGTGTTCATCGTTGCAGGACTCGCATTCAAGCTCGGCGTCGCGCCCTTTCACATGTGGGTGCCGGATGTCTATCACGGCGCGCCGACTGCGGTCACCCTGTTCATCGGAACTGCGACCAAAATCGCCGCCTTTGCTTTCGTTTTGCGCATACTGGTGCAAGGATTGCAGAGCATTTCGCCGGATTGGCAACAGATGCTCGTAATTATGGCGGTGCTGTCGATGGCGGTGGGTAATATCGCGGCGATTGCGCAAACCAATTTCAAGCGCATGTTGGCGTATTCGACCATCTCGCACATGGGCTTTTTGCTACTGGGTCTGCTCGCCGCCGATATTAATGGCTACAGTTCGGCGATGTTCTATATACTGGCGTATGTCCTGACCGGGCTGGGCGCGTTCGGCATGATCATGTTGCTGTCGCGGCAGGGGTTCGAAGCCGACCGGATTGAAGACCTGAAAGGTCTGAATCAGCGTAACCCGTGGTACGCGTTTTTGCTGCTGCTCATGATGTTTTCGTTGGCGGGCCTGCCGCCTACGATAGGTTTTTATGCCAAACTGGCCGTTCTGCAGGCTGTGGTGCAGGCCGGATATACATGGCTCGCCGTGGTCGGCGTTCTGTTCTCGCTGATAGGCGCATTTTATTATTTACGTATTGTACGTTTGATGTATTTTGAAAACCCGGAGGATACCCATGCGATCACCCCAACCACCGATGTCCAAATGTTGATGAGTGCGAACGGCCTCGCCGTGCTGGGACTTGGTATTTTGCCGCAGCCATTGATGGCATTGTGTACTTATGCGATGGAGCGGTCATTATGACTAGCGCCGTCATAGCGTTGCTGCTGGTAGCGTTGGTGTTTGCCAATTTGCCATTTCTGAGCGAGCGTATCGGTTTCATTATCCAGCCCAAATCGACGCATAAGGCATTCATATGGCGCGTACTCGAACTGGTGGCGTTGTATTTCGTGGTGGGTTTCATCGCCCGGCTGCTGGAGCAAAAAATCATTACGCCCCAGGTGCAGCACTGGGAATTCTACGCAGTGACCGCAAGCCTGTTTATCGTGTTCGCGTTCCCCGGCTTCGTCTACCGTTTTCTCTGGCGCCGCTAACAGGCGCCCGGTCCGGCGACCTTCTTGTCGAGGCACGCGAGGTAAACCGCGGGGTCGAAGTCGGTTCGGTTGCGTTGCGCCTGCCAGATCATTTCACCCAGGCAATCCATCATCTGGTGTTGCGCTGCGCTGCCAGTTCCGTGCTGCACCAGCAAGCGCTGATAATAGTTGCGTATGCCCGCAGGCTGGTCGATAGCCAGTTGCTCGCCTATGGCCAGATGCAGAGACAAATGCAAAAAAGGATTGGCCTCACCCAGTTCGGGCGGATAATCCTGTGCGGCGTATTGTTCCGCGCGCGCAAATAAGTCATGATATTCTGGATGTTCGTGCATGATGGCAAGCGCGTTAAGCTCGGCGCCGCTCAGCGGAAGTTGCTGCTGGTATTTACGCCACGTTTCGAAATAAAACCCGCGCGCGTCTTCTCGACTTGGATTAAATATCATGAGCGCTCAGAAATCACCTGTATTGTATTAGCGGGTTCATAAGGCGGCCCGTACCGGAAGAGTCCGAATACCGACGCATGGTCGAGCAACTGATTTGCGCCGTTGATATTTGCGATTTCGCCATTGCCGTAAAAACCTATCATCGGCGTGCCGGGATAGAGTTGTCGCGCCACCTCCCAATCCCTGTCCTGGCCGCCGAAAAAACCGGGGCCGCGGGTCGATGAACTTACGGCAATGGTAAAATCGGGACGAGAGCCCAGCGCCTCTGCGGCGCGTCCCAAGCAAACCCGCGTGTCGCGCTCGGCCGCAAGCGGCTGACGTAGCGCCCAGAACATTTGCTGGCCTTCCTCCAAGTGCGAGGCGAGGGTCACCGAGCGATCATCGGGGTTGGCGGCTACAACAGGAATCAGGCGATAACGGCCTTCGTCGAAGGCGCCCTCGCTCACGCCGTTAACCTCCGCCGCCATAATCAGATGTAACGGAATGTGCTCCCGCTCCCGCACTTCCAGCGGGAGCTCTCGTATCAACAAATTGAGCGCAGGCTGGAGGTTCAGGCTGAGCAGATCGAAGCCGTTGCTGGAGGTAACCACTAGCGGCGCAGTGAGCGCGCGAATACCCTGCGAGACTCCGGTGACACCTGTGCTGCCCTGCAGATACAACTCGCAGCGCCCAGCGGGATTGATCTTGCCGTTGTTCCAGACTTTATGAGCGCCCTGCCCGGTCGGGTTGCCAGAAATGCCGCCTATGCGCTGGCCCGGCGTTTGAACCCAATGGCGATTGAGTGCGCTGGGCGCTGCGAGCGCGAGCGTGAGATCGTCCGCCTCAGGCGAATGCGCGGTGCTCAGGCTAAGTTCACCGCTGAAAACCATCGCCGCCGCGGCGGGTGCATCAAGCACCCAGTCGGCTTCTGTAAAAATGCCGAGCGCTGTGCAGCCGGCAATCTGCATGCATTGGCTCTGCCGCGAAGCGGCGAGTAGCGCGGGTTGCGGGTCGCGGGTAAATGCCTCGCTCAGAAACAGCAACACGCTATTGGCATGACTGATGCTCAGCCGCGACATCGCCAGCGCCACAGCACGGGCCGCGATTGCGGGGTCGGCTGTTGTATCGGTCGCAAGGCCGGTTGCGACCATCCTGTCCTGGAGGGGCTGCATCAGACTTCCGCGGCGACGTTCTTGTCGGAAAATCTGCACAGATCGGCGATGAGGCATTGCCGACATAAGGGCTTATGCGCCTTGCAGGTGTAACGTCCATGCAGAATCAGCCAGTGATGGGCGTGGAGCAGGTAGGCAGGCGGAATCGCTTTCATCAGTTTGCGTTCGACTTCGAGCACGGTCTTGCCAGGCGCCAGCCCGACGCGATTGCCGACGCGAAAGATGTGCGTGTCGACCGCCACTACCGGGACGCCAAAGGCGGTATTGAGGATCACGTTGGCAGTTTTGCGCCCCACTCCGGGGAGCGCTTCGAGCGCGGCGCGATCATCGGGTACCCGGCCCTGGTGCCGTTCGACCAGTATCTGGCAAGTCGCAGTCAGGTGGCGCGCCTTGTTCTTGTACAGGCCTATGCTCTGGATGGATTTTTCCAGCTCCGCCAGACCCAGCTCAAGCATGGCAGAAGGCGTATTGGCGTGCCGAAACAAGTCCGCGGTAACCAGATTTACGCGTCTATCGGTCGCTTGCGCCGATAGCAGTACCGCTACCAGCAGCTCGAAGGTGCTGCTA
>DAICZK010000031.1 GCA_027311185.1 Sulfuriferula sp. | reverse complement strand
GCAAACCGCCGGGTTTGAGCGTGGCCTTGATGCCGTCGAACAGCACCTGTCTACCCTGCGCGCCGACGAACTGGATAAAAATCGCGGCGACCGCATCGAATTTGGCCTCGCCCCAGTGCCAGGTCAGCAGATCCGCGCATTCCAGCTCCAGACTGACGCCGCGTTCGAGCGCAAGACGCCGGGCTTTGACCTGCGCGATGTCGGCGCTGTCGATCGACAGCACGGACAATCCTTGTTCGGCCAGCCACACGCCATTACGCCCTTCGCCGTCGGCGACCGCCAGCACCCGCTGTCCGACGCTCAGCCGGGCAGCCTGCTCGCGCAGAAAAACATTCGGCTCGGTGCCGAAAATGAACTCCGGTACGTTGTATCGTTCATTCCATATCATCATGGCCTCGCAGCGTTGAGTAATTGTTCCAGCTTGTCGGCCGGCATCGCTCCCGGGACGCGCTGACCGTTAGCGAAAAACAGGGTCGGCGTGCCCGAAATATGCAGCTTGTCGGCGAGTTGAATATTGGCATCAATGGGATTGTCGCATGTGCCGTCATTCTTGGGATAGATATTCTTGAGCAGCGTATCCTGCCATGCGGCGTTTCTGTCCTTGGCACACCAGATCGCCTTGGCGACCGCCGTGGTTCCGGGATGCAATTCCTCAATCGGGTAAGGGAAGACATACATCGTGATATTGGTGACTTTAGTCAGTGTCTGTTCCAGCCGTTTACAAAACGGGCACTCGGGATCGGAAAATACGATCAGCTTGCGACTGCCATCACCTTTGACGAATTTCATCGCATGGTCAAGCGGCAAGGTGTCTATGTTCACCGCGTTCAGTTGGGCCAGTCGCTCATTGGTCAGGTTTTTCCGGGTTTTGGTATCGACGACGCTACCGAGAAACAAATAGTTGGCATTGTCATCCGAATAGATGATCTGACCGTCGATCACCACCTCGTACAGACCGGCATAAGGGGTTTTGGCGACGCTGGTAATATCCGCCTTGGGAAACCTGGCCGTCAAGGCCTTTTTGATAGAGTCGGTATCGGCCTTCGCGCTACACGCCACCAGACCCGCCAACAGAACGATTAACCACACGTTGCGCTTGAACATTTCCATCCCTTTTATAATAAAAAATAATCAACCCAAAGCCTGACGTATCAACAAGGATTTGAGCGGACTGACATGATTGGCCATATCCATGCCCACATTGCGCAGTTTCGCTACCCACGGCTGGCGATTGCGAAATAGATGATGCAAGCCGTCGGTGACCGATTGCAGCGTGGCGATATCTCCCTTCCTCGCGCGTTCGTATCGGCGCAGCAGCGCGAGCTCGCCACAATTCGCCGCGCCCCGCGCTATCAGCACTTGCGCCAGACTCTGCGCGTCGCGCAAACCGAGATTGACTCCCTGACCGGCCAAAGGATGTACGCCGTGAGCCGCGTCCCCGACCAAAGCCAGACGCGGTCCGACCAGCGATTCTACCCTGTTGAGGCTGAGCGCAAATGCGGCCGCCCCTCCGGTCTGGCGTAGCGCCCCCGGTTTCGCGCCGCCGGCCCGCGCCACCTCGTCGGCCAGATCCAGCGCGTCGGCTGCCAGCAGTGCTTGCGCATGCGTCGCATCAGTGCTCCAGACCATGGAGATATGTTGTTCCGGCAGCGGCAGCCAGGCCAGCACCCCGTCGTCGCGAAACCATTGCCGCGCGATGCCGCGATGCGCCTGTTGCGCCACGAAATTGGCGACCACGCCAAACTGTTGGTAAGTCTCGCGCCGCGACGCTATTCCGGCTTGCTCGCGCACCCAGGATTGCTGTCCGTCGGCGCCGACCAGCAGTTGCGCCGTCAGCACGGCCCCGTCGTCCAGCACCAGGTGGCTCGCCGCCGCCGACCAGGACAATTGCGCAGTGCCGGCGGCATGGATAGTCAGATTGGGCTGCTTTTGCAATGCTGCCCAGAGACCTCGCGCAATACGGCTGCTCTCCATGATCCAGGCCAGCTCCGGCAGGCCTTCGCGGTAAGCGTCGAAATTGAGTTGCGCCCCGCTATCACCCGTGATTTCCATGCCGTATACCGGCTGGATACGCTGCCGGTCCAGCTCCTGCCACACGCCAAGACTTTGCAGGAAAGCAGCGCTGCCCGGGCTGATTGCATAAATTCGCGCATCCCAGTCGGTAGCGGGCGCCTCCGGCGGGTTCGGCTCCACCAGCGCGAGCTGCAAACCGCTGTCGCGCAGTGCAACCGCGAGTGCAGCGCCGACGATCCCGGCACCGACAATCACCACATCATAATTTCCTGCGCTCATCCGCGCGCTCCGAAGACCATGCGCCGGGCGACAAGATGCCTGAGTGGCGGCATCTGCTGCAAGGCCAGCAGGCCCAAGCCACGACTACGCTGCAACAGGGGACTGGCGTTGGAGAACAACCGCACCAGCAGATCGGTAAAGAAAATACTGCCCGAAACATCGAGTTGCCGGCCCGACTGAAAATTTTTCAGCATCGACAATACGCCCAGGTCCTCGCGCCTGCAATCGCGTATACGCTCGGCCAACTCCCACGCATCGCGCAAACCGAGGTTGAAACCCTGGCCCGCCACCGGATGCAAAATATGCGCGGCGTTGCCGATGATCACCCGGTGCGGCGCGATCGGCTCGCGCACGTAACTCAAATTAAGCGGGAAACTGGTGCGCGCCGCCACGCTAGAAAAACGTCCGACCCTGTCGCCGAAATGTGCATGCAACTCCTGCAAAAAAGCCGCGTCCGGCAGATCAAGCAAAGCACCCGCCCGCTCCGCCGTCGCCGTCCATACCAGGGCGTAGCCCTTGCCCTGCGGCAACAGCGCTACCGGTCCGTCGGCGGTAAAGCGTTCGTACGCCCAGCCTCGATGCGGCAATTCGGCGCTCACGTTCGCCAGCAAGGCATGCTGCGCGTAATCGTGCGTCTCGCGCGCAATCCCGCTGCCCGCTCCGCCGTCGGCGACGACCGCCAGACGCGTAGTGATCTGCCGGATTGCGCCCTTGATCTCGGCCTGCACGCACGCATAGCCCGCGTAATGAGCCGTCGACCGCACCGTCGCCCCGGTCACCACATCGACCGCGGTGCGCCGCAAAGCCGCATGCAGCGCGCTGTCGAGCTCGCCATAATCCACCACATAACCCAATGCCGGCAAACCTTCGTCAACGGCATGCAAACGCGTCATGCCAAAACCGCCAGCCTGGGAAATATGGATGTCACAGATTTCCGTCACCTCGCGCAACGCCGCCCACACACCCAGACGCTCCAGGATCAGCCGACTGCCGTAAGACAGCGCCAGCGTACGCTTGTGCGCCACGCGACCCAGATCGGTACGCGTCTCCAGCACCTGCACCTGGCTCGCGCTGTCTGCCAGCGCCAAGGCCAACGCAGTGCCGACCGGCCCGCCGCCGACGATCACGATATCACTGTGTTCACGCATATAAATCCTGCTCCAGTTGTCCGGCAATAAAATCGGGATCGGCGGCCGCTGTCATCAAAGCCTCTATCTGCGCTACCGTTTTCGGCGCCGCAGCCGTGATAATGTCACAACCTTGCGCCGTGACCAGCACATCGTCCTCAATACGAATACCGATATTCCAGAACGCTTCCGGCACGTCGTCGGCCGGGCGAATATAACAACCGGGTTCTACGGTAAGCGCCATGCCGACTTCGAGATTGCGCCAGGCGCCGTCCGTTTTATAATCGCCGACATCGTGCACGTCGAGACCGAGCCAATGGCCCGTGCGATGCATGTAAAAGCGCCGGTAATCGCCCGATTCGATCACGCTGTCAACCGTGCCGCGACATAAGCCGAAATCCACCATGCCCTGCGCCAGAACTCCTACCGCTGCTTCATGCGGAGCATTCCACGGCGCACCGGGCCGGATCGCGGACAAAGCCGCCGTCTGAGCCGCAAGCACCAGTTCGTAGACGTCGCGCTGCACGCCGCCAAATCGACCACCGACAGGAAAAGTGCGCGTGATATCGGAGGCATAGCCGTCGAGCTCGCAACCCGCGTCGATCAGCAACAAATCGCCGCCGCGCAACAACGCGCTATTCTCGACATAATGCAATACGCAAGCATTCGCGCCGCCCGCAACGATAGGCGTGTAGGCCGGCGACTGCGCGCCGCGGCGACGAAACTCGTGCAGAAATTCCGCTTCAACCTGATATTCGTACTGTCCGGCCCGGGTCGCCAGCATGGCGCGCCGGTGCGCAGCGCAGGCGATGCTGGCGGAGGCGCGCATCAGACCTTGTTCGTAATCGTCTTTAATCAGGCGCATGGCGTCTACCAGCACCCTCACATCCCGCACTTCGGCCGGGGCCGCGACCCCGCTGCGGGACTGCTCACGTACCGCATTAAGCCAGCCTATCACGCGCTGGTCCCAACCCGCCTCGGCGCCAAGCGCATAATGCAGCACTTTCTGGTTGGCGATCAGCCCCGGCAGACGCTCATCCAGTTCGCTGAACGAATATGCTTCGTCGAACCCGAACAGATCGGCCGCCGCAGCCGGACCGTATCGAAAGCCGTCCCAGATTTCGCGCTCCATATCCTTGTCGCGACAAAACAGCACGGCACGCCCTGTCGCGCCAAGCAGTACCACGACCGCTTCAGGTTCGGGGAAGCCGCTCAGATAATAAAAATGACTATCGAAACGGTATGGGTAATGCGAATCGCGATTGCGTACCTGAGCCGGCGCAGTCGACAATATCGCAACGCCCTCACCCAAATCCTCCAGCACGCGCTGGCGCCGTTGCCTAAAAACAGTGTAATCAGTCATCCGCTTCATCTTCCTCGTCGTATTGGGAATCCAGCAATGCCGCCCATTGATTTTCCAGCGCCGGCAAACGCTCCGCCAGACACTGGTGCATGGCGATCGCCAGCGCGGCAAATTCGGCGTAATCCTTACCGCCGTCGAGATCCTGGGCCGCGCGTTCGAACTGTAATAACGCATCTTTCAAACTATACGCCGAACCCAGCGCATTTTTTACCTGTTCGCGCGGATGAGGTATCCATGCGCGGTCAGCGAACAAGGAACAGAATTTTTCTCCGACTTCGAGTAAACGTCTACGCACCCGCGCTGTCGCGCCCATACGGCTGGACTTGACCTCACCCCACACCGCCAGCGCCATCAGCTTTGACCAATAGGACAGCAAATCCTCGCGCCAGTCGCGCGCCAGAGTGACCGCTTGACGCACCGCGTCAGCATCCATGCGCTGCCCCCTGACCTGTTTCGGCTGTCAACATCGCATCAAGCTCAGCGAGGCGTAACGCCGTGCCAATGTCATACCAGCGCCCCTGATAATGTTCGCCGCCAACCCGCCCCCGCTGCATCGCCGTCCGCAATAACGGCGCAAGGCGCGCCGGCGCACCGTCGACAAGGCCCGTGAACAACTCGGGACGATAGCAGCCTATGCCGCTGAACGTCAGTTGCGGCGCGGCATCGCAGCTCACCTGCCGCCCCGTTAGGGCAAAATCTCCTGCGGTGTGCTGCGGAGGATTGTCGACCAGCACCAGATGCGCGAGGTCGCTGTCCGCCAACCCGGCGCGGCGCAAGGCGGCGAAATCATAATCGGTCCAGATGTCCGCGTTGACGACCAGAAACGGCGCATCGCCCAGCAGGGGCAAGGCATGAACTATGCCGCCGGCAGTTTCGAGCGCGCGCGCTTCCGCCGAATAGACGATCTCTACGCCGAAGGCGGCGCCATCCCCCAGACTGGCCTCGATCTGCGCGCCCAGATAGGCGTGGTTGACCACCACGCGCGCGAACCCAGCCTGCGCCAGAGCCTGCAGGCGCCATGCGATCAGCGACCGGCCGCCTGCCATCAGCAACGGCTTGGGCGTGCGGTCGGTCAGCGGGCGCATGCGCTCGCCACGGCCGGCCGCCAGTATCATCGCCGTATTCAAGATCTACGTGCCAATGAGCGGCGTTGGGGCGCTGCCCGCCGCCCTATCGTGCAATTCGTCGAGCAAGCGCAGTAACGGCCCGAATTCGGCGTAACGGGCAGCAGTGGCGCGCACATAATCGAGCACCAGCGGCATGTCGCGCAAATACCCGGATTTGCCGTCGCGGTAATGCAAACGCGCGAATATCCCCAGTACCTTGAGATGGCGCTGCATCCCCATCCACTCGAAATCGCGATAAAATACGGCAAAATCGTCGGCCACCGGCAGTTTGGCGCGGCGCGCCTTTTCCCAGTAACGGATCGCCCAGTCCAGCACCAACTCCTCGTCCCAGACAATATAAGCGTCCCTGAGCAGAGAAACCAGATCGTAAGTAATCGGGCCGTAGACCGCATCCTGGAAATCCAGTATCCCGGGGTTAGGCGCGGTCACCATCAAGTTGCGGCTGTGAAAATCGCGATGCACAAAAACGCGACCTTGCGCAAGATTACTGTCCAGCAACCGGGCGAATACGCCTTGCAACTGCCCTGCCTGTTCCGCGCTCAACTCGACGCCCAGATGCCTGGTGAGATACCAGTCGGGAAACAGCTGCAACTCGCGCGCCAGCATGGCCCGGTCATACTCCTCCAGCACTCCTGGCCGGCTGGCGCGCTGGATCAGGATCAGCGCGTCTATCGCATCCCTGTATAATGAGTGAGCATTAGCCGGATCAAGCTGCCCCAGATAGGTCGTATCGCCCAGATCGGTGAGCAATAGCAAGCCCGACTCGAGGTTTTGCTGCTCCACTCGTGGTACATTGACACCTGCGGCAGCAAATAATTCGGCAATTCGGATAAAAGACCGACAATCTTCATGCTGCGGCGGTGCGTCCATCACGATATAATGGTCGGCATTGGACAGACTCGCACGAAAGTACCGCCGGAAGCTCGCATCTGCGCAAACAGGTGTCAGCACGGGGGACAAATGGGGAAATAGTGTTTCTAACCAGGATTGGATAAGCTGTTGGCGCTGCATGAATGTCCTTACCGAAATTTACAGCGCATTTTAGCACCATTCGCTCGATCACTTACATAATGCCCAAACACCGCCTTATCCGTTACTCCATGACCGCGCCACTGCTGCTTTTAAGCGGTTTTTCGGTAGCCGACGACGCGCTGGTGCTGCAACACTCCACCGAGCTTGCGCCGCCCGCCAAAAACAATCCCAACCCGGCGCTGTTTGTTCGCGCCGACGCGATGGACGGCACGCAGAACCAGCAAATCAACGCCCGTGGCAAGGTGGAATTGCGCCGCAGCGGCAGCGTGGTGACGGCGGACGAATTGCACTATACGGTCGCGACCGACGTGGTCAAGGCGAACGGCAACGTATGCCTGAAACAGCAGGGCCTGACATTGAACGGCCCAAAAATCGACCTCAAAATGAATACCCAGGTCGGTTACATGGACCAGCCCATTTTCTCGCTCATCGGCGTTGCCTCACCCACCCAGAACAGCCACATCGTCACCAATTCGCGCGGCGAAGCCTCGCTGATCAACTTCGAGGGCCAAAATCGTTATCGCTTTACCAAAGCCACCTACACGACCTGCCCCGTCGGCAACAACGACTGGTATTTGCGCGTCGCGGATCTGGAAATAGACAACGCCAGCCAGATCGGCACCGCACACGGTGCCGAAATCGAATTCAAGAACACGCCGATTCTGTATACGCCGTGGATCAACTTCCCCTTGAATGATCAGCGCAAGAGCGGGTTCCTGGCTCCCGTAGTAGGAACCACCGGCACCAGCGGCGCGGAGCTCTCGATCCCCTGGTACTGGAATATCGCGCCCAATTACGACGCCACCATCACGCCGACGCTAATCAGCAAGCGCGGCCTGCAAATGGGCGGGGAATTCCGCTATTTGACCGACACCTCGCACGGCACGCTGGACGGAAACTTCCTCCAGGACCAGCTTACCGGCACCAATCGATGGGATATCTTTGCCCAGCACGATCAAACTTTTGCGCCCGGCTTGTCGGGACACTTCGTTTATCAGGCCGTGTCCGACAATAATTATTTTCGTGATCTGACCAACCAGTTGAGCACCACGTCTCTGACCGACCTGGATCAGGAAGCCACGATGACTTACCAGCATGACTGGTGGCAGGCAAGCGCGGGCGTACAACAATACCAGGTTCTGCAAGATCCGCTCGCGCCCGTCATTCCGCCGTACAGCCGCTTGCCCGACCTCCACTGGGGTGGCGCGCTTACCAACGATTATGGGCTGAACTTCAATTTCACCAGCGAACTCGTTCGCTTTGTCCATCCCACCCTGGTCAACGGCACGCGCCTGAGCGCCTACCCCAGCATCAACCTGCCGCTCAGCAATGATATCGGTTATATTACGCCCAAAATCGGGATTAACTACACCGATTACCTGCTGACTCCAACCACGACAACCTCCACCCCAATTTCCTCGGCGTCGCGCACCCTGCCGATAGTCAGCGTAGACAGCGGCATGTATTTTGATCGCAAGGTCACCGAATTCGGCCATGAATACCAGCAGACGCTGGAACCGCGCCTGTACTACGTTTATATACCCTATCAGAACCAGAACCTGCTGCCCAACTTCGACAGCGCAGCGATGGATCAGATCAACTACGCCACCCTGTTTACCGAAAACCGCTATGTCGGCGGCGACCGCATCAATAACGCGAACCAGCTTACCCTGGCGATGTCGACGCGCTTCCTCGATGCCGAAAGCGGCCTGGAGCGGGTGCGTTTCTCCATCGGGCAACGCTTGTATTTCACCCCGCAACTGGTCACCCTGCCCGGCGAAATCCCCAGCAACAGCCAGTCCAGCGACGTGCTGGCGGAGGTCAGCGGCCAGCTCAGCGATACGTGGCGCACCGATACGGCGGTACAGTACAATACGCAGCTCAACCAGGCAGTGAGCGACAGCTTTACTGTCAATTATCGTCCCGCACCGGGCAAAACCATCAACTTCAGCTACCGCTCCATCGCGGCTTCGGCCAATCAGTCCGCCATATATAATGTGCCCGGACAACCTATACTGCCGCAGTATTTTTTCAACGGCGCGATCAACCAGATCGACCTTTCCGCGCAGTGGCCGATTACACAGCGTTTGTACGGTATGATGCGATACAACTATTCCTTGTTGGACAAGAGCATAGTCGAAGGCTTGGCAGGCCTCGAATATAACGGCGGCTGCTGGGCGCTTCGCGGCGTATTCCAGACGATTGCCATTGCGGCAAACACCACCAGCACCTCTTTCTTCTTTCAATTAGAGTTGAACGGATTAGGGAACATAGGTTCTAATCCGCTCGACGTTCTTAAACTTAGCGTACCTGGATACACCGATACCAATGAACTCAACCCTCCTTAAATCCTGCCTTGCTCTCCTTGCTTTTCTGCCGTCCCTGCTGTTCGCGGCCGATCTTCCCTCACCTGATGCCACGCCCGCAAGCACCACCGAACATGCGGCGGCGCCGACGCCGGTGCCGCTGGACTACATTGTCGCGGTGGTCAACGACGATGTCATTACCCGCCACGATCTGGACGAACGCTATGCCCGCGCAGTGCAACAGCTCAATGACCGGAAAATCGCGCTGCCGCCCCACGATGTACTGGAAAAACAGATACTTGAACGCATGATCAACGATCGCATTCAGCTACAATTTGCCGAGCAGTCCGGTATCCGCGTCGACGACACCATGCTCGACCGTGCTATCGACAGAATCGCCTCGCAAAATAAAATGTCGCCCGAAGAGTTTCGCGCCGCAGTCGCCAAGGAAGGGATCGCTTTCGAAAAATTCCGCGAGGATATTCGCTCCGAAATCGTCCTGTCGCGTCTGCGCGAACGCGAAATTGAAGCCAAGATCAACGTCACCGAAGCGGAAGTCGATGCCTACCTCAACGCACAGGCCAAGCGCGGAGCCGACGATGAATACGACACCGCGCATATCCTGATCAGCATCCCCGAAAATGCAACGCCGGAGCAAGTCCAGATGGCATACGCCAAAGCCGAGGATGCTTTGAACAAAATCCGGGGCGGCGCGGATTTCGGCCAAATTTCTGCCGCCTACTCCAATGCGCCCAACGCGCTTGAGGGCGGAGACATGGGCTGGCGACGCGCGGCGGAGATACCGACATTGTTCAGCCAGGTGCTGATCAGTCTCAAGCCGGGCGAGACCAGCGACATACTGCGCAGTAACAGCGGATTTCATATCATCAAGCTGATCGACAAGCGCAGCGCCGACAAAACCACGATCATCAGCCAAACCCATGCGCGCCATATTCTGATCAAAACCAGCGAAATCATTTCCGCTGCCGACGCCAAAAAGCGCCTGGAACAAATCCGCCAGCAAATCGTAAGCGGCAGCGCAAAATTTTCGGACATGGCGCGCCAGTATTCCAACGATGCCAGCGCGTCCAAAGGCGGCGATCTGGGCTGGCTGTCACCAGGAGAAACGGTGCCCGAATTCGAACATGCAATGGACGCGCTCAAACCCGGCGAAATCAGCCAGCCGGTGCAAAGCCCGTTCGGATTTCATCTGATCCAGGTGCTGGAACGGCGTGATCAGGATGTAACCACGGAACGCCAGCGCATACTCGCGCGGCAGGCGATACGCCAGCGCAAGATCGAAGAAGCGCAGGAAGAATGGCTGCGCCAGCTCCGGGACAGCGCTTTTGTCGAATATCGCAACGCGACCACAACCCCGCAATGAAGCCTGTCGCACTCACCGTCGGCGAACCGGCTGGCATAGGCCCCGATTTATGCGTCATGCTCGCGCAAACGCAACGCCGACAGCCTATCGTCGTGCTCGGCGACCGTGCCGTGCTACAGCAGCGCGCTGCACAACTGGCGCTGCCGCTGACGCTTTGCGAGTATGACGGCGGGGCCGTTGAAACCGCGCCGCGGCGACTCAGCGTAGCGCACGTAGCCACCAGGCAGACGGTGCGCGCCGGCCTGCTCGATCCGGCCAATGCCGCGTCCGTTCTCGCGATGCTGCGGCGCGGTGCCGAGGGCTGCATGAACGGAGAATTCGCCGCGCTGGTCACGACACCCGTGCACAAGGGCGTCATCAACGACGCAGGATTCGCTTTTACCGGTCATACCGAGTTTTTCGCCGCGCTGACCGGAACGCCGCACGTGGTCATGATGCTGGTCGGCGCAGGCATGCGCGTCGCCCTCGCCACCACGCATCTGCCGCTGCGTGCCGTCGCCGACGCCATCAGCGCCGAATCGCTGACCACAACGCTGCAGATTTTGCAGCGGGATTTGATCCACCGCTTTCACATCGCCGACCCGCATATCCTGGTCGCGGGGCTGAACCCCCACGCCGGGGAATCCGGACATCTGGGCGATGAGGAAATCCGGATTATCGAACCGGTACTCGCGCAATTGCGCACGCAAGGCATGCGCCTGACCGGCCCGCTGCCTGCCGATACGCTCTTTCAACCCGCCCGTCTGGCCGGTGCCGATTGCGTATTGGCGATGTACCACGACCAGGGCCTGCCGGTACTCAAATACGCGAGCTTCGGCGCCGGAGTGAACGTCACGCTGGGCTTGCCCATCATCCGCACCTCGGTCGATCACGGCACAGCTCTGGATCTGGCCGGGAGCGGCAAGGCGAACGACGGCAGCCTGGCTGCGGCGATTGCACTGGCCATGCAGATGATCGCGCCGGACGAACATGTCTAAACATATCGCGCGTAAACGGTTTGGCCAGCATTTCTTGTGCGACCAGGACATCATTGCCCGAATCGTCCATGCCGTCCGGCCTCAAGCCCTCGACAATCTGGTTGAAATCGGCCCCGGTTTGGGCGCGCTGACGCGGCCGCTCATGGCCTGCCTGAGCCATTTTCATGTGATTGAGCTTGACCGCGATATCGTCGCGCGCCTGCAGCGCGCACACCCGGCAGATCAACTCAGCATACACGCCGCCGATGCGCTGAGCTTCGACTTCGCCAGCCTGGGCACGGACTTACGCATAGTCGGCAATCTGCCGTACAATATTTCGACGCCGCTGCTATTCCATCTCGCCGAATTCGCCCCGCACATCGTCGACATACATGCCATGCTGCAAAAAGAAGTCGTCGAGCGCATGACTGCCAGTCCGGATACGCACGACTACGGCCGCTTGTCGGTGATGCTGCAATACCGTTTCGAGATGGAGGCGCTGTTCGATGTGCCGCCCGCCGCCTTCGACCCGCCGCCGAAAGTAGAATCGACAGTCGTACGCATGATTCCCCGCTCTGCCGCCGCAACGCAGGCCGCCAATCAGGACACGCTGGCGCATGTCGTCTCCAGCGCCTTTGCGCAACGCCGCAAAACACTGCGCAACACGCTGGCGGGGATACTGAACGCAACGGATTTCGAGCATCTGCAGATCGATCCGCAACGCCGCGCCGAAACCGTCGCGGTAACCGACTTTATCCGCATCGCCAATTATGTAGAATCGAAGGAAAAATCATGAACTTAATCGACATCGCGCAAACATGTCTCGACGAGATGAGCCTGCCTGCGACCCACGTGCCGAATTTGCCCGTCATCAATCTGCCCATCGACAGCGAAAACGGCAAACTTAACATGTTCATCCACAGTCACGAAGACGCGCACCGCCTTTTCGTCTACACCCGCGCCCAGGATCTGCCCATACCGATAGCGCGCATTCCCGCTTTGGGCGACTTCCTCAACCGGGCTAATTACGGCTTGCCGCTCGGCAATTTCGAAATCGATATGAACGACGGCGAAATGAATTTCAAAAACAGTCTGGATATCACCGACGGCCAGTTGACGTCCAAAATGGTACAGACCCTGATCGTATTTTAGCTGGAATGCGTCAATCGTTATCTGCCCGGAATTCGCGAAGTCATTGCCGGTGCCGAGCCGAAAGCTGCTATCGAAGCGATCGACGGCCCGACCAAAGTGGTGATCAAATAAGCTCCGCGCAACGGGGCGCTGCCAGCAAGTTCAGTGGAAACGACGCACACCGGGCAATTTAACGACATTGCGC